>NZ_JAJKHN010000034.1:0-67156 GCF_020982715.1 Bacteroides sp. 1_1_30 | reverse complement strand
AAAGTGAGTAAAAAGGGATAATTATTAACTTGGAAATAAAGAGATAAAGAATTTACCACCAAATTTGACGAAGAACCAAGAAAACTCATACGAAACGGACAGACGCCTGCTCCAACTTGATTTTCACAAATGGCACAAATATATCGAACGCAACAGCCATCAGCTATGGCAGGAACATCTGATTATTAACAGCAAATACAACATGGATGACTCCCGCTACATGGAACCTCTATTGTGTTGCTACCCTAACCGGCCGGAACCGTTGATAGCCCAGATTATCTCCAATTACATGGCTTTCGGCAGTCCACAGGAAGACAGCAAACGTACCCTTGCCTGTGCCTTGCGCATGTTGTTGTCTTTCCATTGCCCGCTCAAAGAAATGAGTCTACTCCTATTAAGCGGCTCGCTGCTTTTTGTAGACAAAACAGTCCGTTCCTATGCAGCGGAGTTATGGGTAGAAGGACTCTCCACAGGAAGAATAAACAACCACCGGGTAGGAGAAATCCTGGCCCGGCTTATCAACATGGAACTTGCTCCGTTAAAACGCTTCACCACACAAGTGTACGAAAGCATGTACAAACGAAGCGCTTTCCACAACCGCCAACTGGAAGAATTGCTCACTGTATTTATCAGCGGATTGCCCGACAAACCCGTCACCGGACTCAAACAACTGCTCGAACTCTATCTGGAACTATTAACCATCAACCGCAGCAAAGTTACAAACGAACAACTCTTGCAACGCCTGCAAGAATGGGCAACGAACAGCAATTTGAAGAAAGTGACCACTTCACTCAACAAACTATAATTAATTCATGATTATGACCCTAGAAGAACGCCTCAACGAAATAGTAGAAAAGCAACAGGGGGATGCCATCATCCCCTTTCTGCAAGGACTCACACAGGAAGAACGAAAGAGCCTGGTACCCCGCCTGAACAAACTGGAAGAATACTACAGTAAATTCGTGCAACTTAACAAGAACACATACGGTACACGGGGGACTTCCGCACAGCATCGTATCATCAATCTTACCGCTCTCGTTATCTATTCGCTGAAAGAATTCCGTAAACACCAATGGGGAATCAACACCGAGCAACTGAATGAATTAACCCCGTGGTACGTTCCCTCCTGGCTCGACAGCTTCTTCAAAGAAGGTGAAGGCAAAGAATTCGGCGGTTTCTACGGAATGGATTACGAAGTCCTGATGGATTGGATAGAGCAGGGAATACTTACTGTGACACCTTCTCCACAAACCATTGCGGGTTATCTGGTAAGCTACATCAACACCACTGCTATACTGCAAAAACGCGAAATCACACTTAAAGAACATATTTGGTATCTCTTTGAGTACGACTGCGGACAGAACTGGATGGATAACCGAAATGGCGGACACCCCTACTATCCTTACAAATATCTTATCGAAAACGGGAAACTAGACCGTATGCGTGTATTAAGAGAATCTCTGCTCGCTGTCAACCGAAATATGAACAAGAACCTATGCGGCTGGTTTGCAGGCATGTTTACCGCACTTACCCCCAGCATAGAAGAACAACTCGCGTTACAACCGGAAATATTAGCCGTCCTGTCCGCCCCTCACAGCCGCCCGGTCAATATCATGCTCGGACTGCTGAAGGGCTTATGCAATCATCCGCAATTCCGGATCGAAGAGTTTCTAAGTCAGACTTCCGTTCTTTTCGCTTCAGATGTGAAGGCAGTCCACCAAAACACATTGGCCGTACTTAACAAGCTGGCAAAAGAAAGAAAAGAATTTCGTGACGCCATTTGTTGTGTTGCCGCACAAGGATTAATGAGCCGGGAAGAATCTACTCAAAGCAAGATAGTCAAACTGATCCTGACGTATGGAGAGACAGAATCTGCCACATTAAGAGAAGCACTCTCCGTATATACGGAAACGATGTTGGCAAACACTAAAAAAGAGCTGAAGGCTTATCAGGAGAATAATGAGTCTGGCCATACTTCTGCCCATAATGAAGCAGCTCCCACCCACTCCGAGCAGCCCGACAACAATTCCGCCTCTTTCGTATATGAACCGATACTCCCCATTATCCGTGAGGACAACCGGATACAGGAAATTGCTTCCCCCGAAGACCTGCTATTTCTTGCCAGCCAAGTGCTGGATGGGAACGAGATCTATCACTTCGACCTGTTACTCGGTGCCTTAGTGCAATGGGACCGCCAACAGGACACAAAACAAATCTCACAATGGGCACCCATCCTTCAACGCGCTTACAAACTACTGATGAGCGGAGGAAGTTCACGAAACGGCCTATTAGACCAACTGATGGCAACTTTCCTCCTTGATTATGCAAAACTACTGGTTAAACGCTTCCCTAAAGAAGCAAAAGAGCTAAGTGACTTGCATCAGAAAATGGTACAGAAAGACGAACTGCAGAAAGGTAAATGGAACTATCGTAATCTGCAGAAACTCACCATCCGTCAGAAAACGAACCAAAAAGAGAAGTTCCCTGTTCACAAGCAGCTATTATGCCGGACACTAGATCTTTTGGAGAGTAAAGAGAAACCTTTACCCCTATTGTCCACTCCCACCCATACTCCTATGTTTATCGCTCCGGCAACCCTGGTAGAAAGGTTAAAACAATATCAGCAAGCAAACACTGAGCCAGACGATATGGATATGCAAATAGCACTCTCACGAGTGGCATTGGATAATTCATCACAAGAACTTCCTATTATCCTCCAAGACTTAAAGGAAGAATACCAGCGCTTACTTTCTTTCTTGTTGGGAGCAGAAGATGTACTCCCCCAAGCACCCTTCACCCATCCTTCCTGGTGGATGACAGCAGGACTAATCAAGTCGCCGGAAACAATCTACTCCGAATTCAAAGATTTCTCATACAATAAAGGTCCACGCGAGTTCCTGACTGGAAACTTTACGTGGAGAACTTATCTGCGTACTCACTCATATACCGATTACAACAAGAAAGTAGTAGAATGGACCTCCGCAACTCTTACTTTCGATATTCCGGAAAGCAAAAACTCTCATGTCGTCAATAAAGATGAATATAATGAGAGAATCAGTTACCATTCATACGATTCGCATCCGTTAGTGGTCGAAATGTATCCGCTGATAGAGCGCTTCGACGATATACAAAATGACTTGCCACGTTTAGCATGGTTAACTCCCAATATGCCGGAACCATTATTAGTATGGTGTATCCGCAGTGCCATTTACGATCCGATGTTAAATGAGGTTAGGGAAATAGGCATCACCAAAGCCACCATCGAAGCACTTCATCAGTTAAGACACACCTGGCATGAGGCGTCTTACATACTGGAAGCCAGTTGTATGTTGGTAGCAGATAAGACTTCCCGTTCTTATGCCGCCGAAATCTGGATAGACCGTGTCGGCAAAGGATGCATAGACAGTAAGCGCATAGGTACAATCTTAGGTTCACATCAACATACCGGCTGGGGACCGCTGAAAAGACTCACCGACCTGATACAGCAACAAATGATGAATGTCAGTCCCCTGCACAACCGGGAATTGGAGAGTCTAATCGTAGCAATGCTGGCCGGACTTCCGGAAAAGCCGATCAAAGATTTAAAGAAGTTGTTGGAGATCTATGCGGAACTGTTATCAATCAACCACAGCAAAGCCAAAGACGAACAGGTTTTACACCTGTTGAATGTTTGGAAAGGGGTCGCTAATCTGAAGAAAGCAGTGGCTAATATCCAACATTAAGAAGATTGTTGCAACTACTTAATCTCTTACTTTGTGCCACCGTATTGGCACGGCTGTGCCATCGAAGTGGCAAAGTTGTGCCAACGTAGAGGCATAACTGTGCCAATATAGTGGCACGACCTGACCACTTAAACAATCAGGATTTAAAGGTAGCTTATTGGAGCAAAAGCCAAAAAGAAGTATCTTTGGCACACTAAATACAAAAGGTTGAATGATTATTCTAAAATATAGTTTAGCTATCTTCTGTTTGCTGCTGACAGGATGCTCCTTCTTTTCCAGCCAAAAGGAAAAGGAGAACCCCGCCCTGACGGAATATGAATATACGACGGACGATATGCAATCCGGCGAAGAAAGTGCCACCGTCTTACCGCCACCGCCAAAGCGAAGCGCAATGGCTCTCTACATGGATTCACTGGGACTCGTCAACGTAACCGATCTGGATAGCAGCCTCGTTGTTAAGTTAATGTATACGCAAGCTGATAATTTCACTGGCGAAGTGCTTTACGACAACTTAACGGAAGCCTATTTGCATCCGGATGCGGCATACGCTCTTATAGAAGCACAAAAAGCCTTGAAAGAGCTTCACCCGTCTTATAGTCTTATCATTTACGATGCAGCCCGCCCCATGTCGGTACAAAAGAAGATGTGGAACGTAGTGAAAGGAACATCCAAATACAAATATGTCTCTAACCCAAACCGTGGAGGCGGACTACACAACTACGGACTGGCAGTAGACATCAGTATTCAAGACTCTTTAGGGCAGCCTTTACCTATGGGAACCCAAGTAGACCATTTAGGTGTGGAAGCACACATCACAAACGAAAACGAACTGGTACATAACGGAAAAATGAGTGAAACAGAACGTCAGAACCGGATACTGCTGCGAAAAGTAATGAAAGAAGCCGGGTTTCGTGCATTACCCAGCGAGTGGTGGCATTTCAATTTTTGCAGCCGGGATGTAGCCAGACAGAAATATAAGTTAATACCATAAATCGGCGCTCAGCAAGATCATAACCGGTGCTCAACGATTCATTGTAATATCCTATAACACAATAACGCCATGATACAAATCTCCCCCGAAACTCAACTTTTTATCCGCGAACATTCATCGGACGATGTACGTACACTAGCTTTACAAGCTAAAAAGTATCCGGATATAAATATGCCGACTGCCATCACCCAAATTGCAGGAAGACAGGTTGCCGCCGAAAAGATTCCTTCATGGCGAGAAATAGAAGAGATATGGTATCCGAAACATCTGTCGCTAGAGCAATGCTCTTCTGAAATCACTGCCCGCTACAAAGCCCGTCTTTTTCAGGGAGATTCGCTGACCGACCTCACCGGAGGCTTCGGCATAGACTGTTCTTTTCTTGCCACCGGATTCAAGTCCGCCACTTATGTAGAACGCCAGGAAGAGCTTTGTGAAATAGCGGCACACAACTTTCCCATCCTGAATCTAAACCATATAAACGTAAGAAATGAGGATGGAGTAGCCTATCTGCAAACAATGTCCCCCGTAGATTGTATCTTCCTCGACCCTGCCCGCCGCAATGAACACGGCGGAAAAACGGTCGCCATCTCCGACTGCGAACCGAACGTAGCCGAACTCGAAGCTCTTCTGCTTAGCAAAGCCAACCGGGTAATGATAAAACTCTCTCCCATGCTCGATCTTTCATTGGCACTAAAAGAGCTGAAGCATACGCAGGAAATTCATATCCTATCCGTCAATAACGAATGTAAGGAACTACTCATTCTACTCAGACAAACATCACCGGCGGAAATCGCCATTCATTGTGTAAACCTCCTCACGAAAGGGACTCAAGAAGAACAACACCTCGTATTCACCCGCGAACAGGAGCAGCGTAGCCAATGTACTTATACCGATTCTTTAGGAAATTACCTTTACGAGCCGAATGCATCTCTTCTGAAAGCCGGTGCCTTCCGCAGCATTGCCGCAGCCTACCCCGTCCGGAAACTGCACCCCAACAGTCATCTTTATATCTCCGATTCTTTCATTGAAAACTTCCCCGGAAGAATCTTCCGCATTGTCAACCAGTGCAGTTTCAATAAAAAAGAAGTAAAGGAGAATCTGGCAGATCTGAAAAAAGCAAATGTGACTGTCCGCAACTTTCCCGCCACAGTGGCCGAACTTCGCAAACGGCTCCATCTGACAGAAGGAGGAGATACTTACTTATTTGCCAGCACATTAAATAATGGGCAAAAAGTCATCATCCGCTGCGAGAAAGTCTGAACTATTTGCTATTTTTGCAAAAAGAAACACAATCTAAACTAATCCCGATGAATCAAACACCCGTAAAAGCGATTCTATTATTAATCGTATTCACGCTGTCCTGTCATACTCGGCTTTTCTCACAGAGAGATTTTGAGCGACATGAGTTCTCGTTTCATGCCGGCTACGGTGTGATGTTTCATAATCCTCCCACACTAACGCTAAGTACTCACAGCTACCAACGTACACTTGCACAAGGCGTAAGCTGGGATGGACAATACCACTTCCGTCCTCTCAAACGCTTTGTCTTCGGAGGAATCTACACCGGATTTTCTTCCAAAGGAAGCCATCTTGAAGGAAAAGACCATTTATGGATTCATTTCATCGGTACGCAAATCGGAATGTGTAATGCCAATACCAAACATTGGCAAATCCGGGTGACGACCGGCCCCGGCGGAGTCATTCTACGGAACAACAGCGAGGTATTCGGCAACACACGAAAAGTGAGAGCCTTCACTATCGGTCTCCTCACTAATGCAAATCTTACCTATAAGCTGAATCCCAACTTGGGAGTCAGTTTAGGAGTACAATATATGTATAGCGAACTACTTAGAATGAGGACTTACTATCACGAAGAAAAGGTTACTGTAAAACTCAATTCAAATGATGATGTCAACCTCACGCGACTAAACATCACTACGGGATTATCCTATTATTTCTAACATCCACTAAAAAAGCACTATGAAGAAATATATACTCATTCTCTTTTCCATCATCAGCTTTTGGAGCTGTAAAGAAACGGAAAACGAATCGATCGACATCACCGTTTTGCCTTCTGCCACCACTACAGGAGCCAACACATTTGGTTGCCTGATGGACGGCTGGGTTTATGTGGGAGGGCGATACCTGAATTGGGGACACTCGTATGTATGGACGTATGATTCATTCTACTATTACACAGAAGAAGATAAACTCTCCGTTAATGTTTCAGTAAAGCCCGGTATCAATCTATCTTTCACTATTTTATCGCCCCAAGAAGGCAAAGAATCAACGATTACCGATATAGAGTTCGGAAGAGAAGAGCTGGAAGACGGAACAGCTTTCATAAGCCGTTTCGACACAGAAATGAAAATCATCAGTGTCACATTCGGTAACGGCAAACGGCTGACTAACGGACGTTTTGATATTCATTATACAGAACACGACAGTAGCAAGTATCCCCAATAAATGCAACCCAAACACTATAGTGTAAAAATGTTCGACAAAAAACAACTTTCATATAGTAGACGGTTCTGGGTGTAACGGATGTTATGAACAAAAACTAATTGCCGAATGAATGGGTACGATGGATAAATTGAAAAAACTATTCAGGTTTACTTTCTTCTCCGGCTTTATTAGAAGGATTATTGCTTTTTTGGTACTCCTTGGGAGTGGTCGATTCATTTCCATCCCGAACTGCCATATAGTGCGGTGACATGATTTCAATGCCGGCCTCATTAAATTTATCCTGAATGTTCTGATGCAAATCCGAATAAATCTGTGCCATCTTATCTGCCTGTTTGATATAAGCATTAATTTGATAGACCGGATACCAATCGCTCAACGAAGTTTCCAACACAAACGGACGCGGATCGTCCACCACACCGGGAGTGTTCAACGCAGCATCAATCAATATCTGATTAACCTGCCGCCAGGGAACATCATAACCGATAGATACTTCCGAGTGAATAATCAATCCATATTCACGGGCTGAAGTACTGTAGTTTACTGTATGAGACGACATGATAAATGAATTGGGAACAGTCACAACCTCATTTTTAGGAGTCCGGATACGGGTGACAAGAGGAGTTTTTTCGATGATATCACCTGTGGTATCATTCAATTTGATCCGGTCGCCCATCTTGAACGGACGCATATAAGTAATCACCAGTCCGGCAATAATATTACCGATAACCGTACTTGATCCGAGCGAAACGATCAATCCGACAAATACCGAAATACCTTGGAACACTCCGGAATCGGAACCTGGGAGATAAGGATAAATCATCGCAATCATAAATGCATAGAGCAGGAAACGAGCGATATGGAAAGTCGGCATCGCCCAGTCCGGGTAGAAGCCGTTGATTTTGAGCCGTCCTGCTTCCACCTCACGTGCCAGATACAAGACGAGACGTACCAAGTATTTCACGGCATACCAGATAACGATGATAGTAAACAATTTGGGCACATAGTCGATAATACCCACAAAGATACCGCGAATCGGATTCCATATATATCCCAACAGTTGATATGCCAACCCTTCTGTCTGCGGGAAGATGATAAAAATCAATGGTACGGTAAACAGTAGTTGCAATCCCATCAGTATATACCGCCCGATACTGGACAGGAATACTAACAGGTTTGCCTGTTTCTGCGCATCCAGCAATTCATATCCCTGGATAGATACCGGTTTTATCTTCGTGTCTTTCAGACGCAAAATACGCGCTTTCAGTTTACGGAACAACCAGTTGGTCAAGCGGAACAGAAAATACTGTCCTACAATTACCAACACAAAATAGAGCACACGCTTTGCCATTCGCCAAAGTCCGTGCTCCGCTTTCATCTCATGCAGTTTGGCGACAACGTTCTGCTGTCTTTCTTTAGCCAGCGAATCACGAGAGACTCCTTCCCACAAGGCGTCCTGATCGGTAAGAGAAAGCAGTACTTTGCTGCCGTACATCAAATCGGAAACAATGTCCGAATGGTCAATAGCAACAGAATCGGGTTTCAGATTAAAACGTCTTCCTATTTCTTCGATCGCTGCACCGGTCATCTGTGCACGTTGCTGGGGAGTATATCCGCCACGTTTGGTGAAAAGGTAAAATAAGGTATCACCGTCCGCCACTACCGGCATGCCCTTAGTGAACTGCCGCAGGGAGTCGATACGCTGTCGCTGCTGTGCATATTTTACGGAGTCGGCGGTAGCCATCTGGAGCTTCATCTGCTCCATTTCCATCCGCATATTCGCCTCGTTGAGCCGGGCTTCTTCCAATGATTTCCGCATATTCACCAGATGGATAGAATCCGAATCCCGCTTCAAAGGAACATGTCCGCCCGTTATTGTATCTCCGGCAAATATCTTCTTAACCGCCTGTTCCAACTGTGCTTGCGCCCCGATTGCCAGGAAAGAAAAGAACAACACCAGTAACGACCGTTTTATTTTATTTATTTCCATACCTTATATTCCTTGATTATAATTAAGGTTAATCTAACTTTTCATAAAAAACAGAGCAAACATACAGATTGTTTTTGACATTACCATTTCCAAATTGATTATCTTTGCCACTAAAAGAGAAAAAGCATGAATATATTATTACTTATCGGGGGATTAATCCTCATTCTTCTAGGAGCTAACGGATTAACAGACGGTGCCGCCTCGGTAGCCAAGCGTTTCCGCATCCCTCCCATCGTGATCGGACTTACCATCGTTGCATTCGGTACTTCTGCCCCGGAACTGACGGTCAGTGTATCTTCTGCTCTCAAAGGAAGCGCGGATATTGCCATAGGCAACGTGGTGGGAAGTAACATTTTCAATACATTGATGATTGTAGGCTGCACGGCATTATTCGCCCCGATTGTCATCACCCGCAATACACTTAGAAAAGAGATTCCGCTCTGCATACTTTCTTCTATTGTCTTGCTGATTTGTGCCAATGATGTATTTTTGGATAAAGCTCCGGAGAATATCCTGAACAGAGTAGACGGCTTGTTGTTGCTTTGCTTCTTTGTCATTTTCATGGGCTACACTTTTGCCATCGCTTCCAAGCCGGTTACAATGGAACAACAAGCAGAACATCCGGTCATAGAAGAGGAAACAGAAATCAAATCACTGCCTTGGTGGCAATCCATTCTTTATATCATCGGAGGCTTGGCCGCCCTTATTTATGGAGGGCAGTTGTTTGTCGACGGTGCCACGGGCATCGCCCGCAACCTGGGTGTCAGCGAATCGATTATCGGACTGACACTGGTTGCAGGAGGGACTTCTCTTCCGGAACTGGCTACGTCTATCGTTGCCGCATTAAAGAAAAATCCGGAAATTGCCATTGGAAATGTGATTGGTAGTAACCTCTTCAATATATTCTTTGTACTGGGATGCAGCGCGAGCATCACTCCTCTCCATCTTAGTGGAATCACCAATTTCGACCTGTTTACATTAGTAGGTTCCGGTATTCTGCTTTGGTTATTCGGACTGTTTTTTGCCAAGAGAACAATTACAAGAATCGAAGGAGCGATTATGATACTTTGTTATGTGGCGTACACGGTAGTATTAATTTATAATACCTAAATAATATAACAAAACACCTGATATTCAGCTTCATTCCAAGTAAAATTTCCTTCTTCAAACATAGAAACTGGTACAATACGAATGTTTAATGATTTCTTCCCCTTAGTATACCTGACTGGAATTTCAAAATCATCTTCCAGCCAACGTTTATAAGGGTTACTATCAGCTACATACCATAAACGTTCTGTAACTTCTTCGCCATCAACAAAAACACGGGCTGCTTGTCGAGCATCGTTTTGATCGCTCAACCTACGCAAACGCACTCCTTCATTTTGAGAAGATATGTTCACTCTAAAATTACTAAAATTTTCAAACCGGACAATTTCTCCTACATATAAAATACTATCCTCATTTCCTTCAAAGAAACTTTCCAATTTTGTTCTTCGTACATTACCCATAGCTTTATAAGAGTGTTGCTTAATGGAATGCGAAGAACTTAAATCCAAGCTATCAGTCTTCACCAGTACATTTTTATCTTGACCATAATAAAATATAGTACCCGAATGTTCCAAATACTGATTATTATATTCTCCCGACTCTATACCAAACTTCAACTCTGAATAGAAAGGATAACTGTCGCCTATACAAAAACGAGTCATTGACCATGGGTTATCCGAAAGACCGTCATACCCTCCCATTGGATGCACTTCGGGCGGAGTCGGAAATCCCCAGCCATAACAAACATAACTTTCAGAACCGTCGCTCTCAACTTGTGGAGTCCGTTTGCCATCAATATATATACGAACATCCCCTTCACAAGAAATAATATGTGAGCGTTCGGCGTGACATGTAATATGGGCAGCAACCATCTTCCCTCTTCCTTGAATAGCAGCTATCGGACTATCTGTTCCTGCCACATATTTTCTCGTATAATATGGTGTATTACGAAAATACCCGGTATTAAATGTAGGATAAACCGACCGGGAAACTGCTATTTCAGAAAATCCCAAAGAAACAGGAACACCACTACGATTTTCAATTATTATCTTCGCATGCTTCCAATATGGCATTGGAAAATAATTATAAAACCAACCGTATGTGTTATATCCTGACAGCAGATAGTTGGTATCGTGAAAGCCCAAAGAATTACCTCCCAAACACGCCAAAGGACAAGAAATATCGGGTTGTTGATGAGCATCCCAAAACATATGAATCCATACATTCTGCAAGTGCTGCTCATTAATCTCCGGAAGATAAAATTTTAAAGAACCAATAGCTCCCTCTCCTTTTTCATCCAATAAAGTAATGGACTCGCCAGCATTGATCTTTTGTTCCGACTTACGATGATATGCCAATTGATCTTTACACAAAAGATTGCTTCCTTGTTTCTTCCATAATTGTATCAAAGTATCATAATTCTCCTTCCCGGTAAAGGTCTTGATACCATTGTCCGCATAAGTGTGGTATACAACATGTCCCCAACCTCCTTCACCTTTGGTTCTTTCATAACCTTCCAGTTTCACATCGGTAGTTACACGGCATCCCTTGTTAAACGACATTGGAACAAAACCCCGTGCAACACGTATGGGCCCTCTTCCGTTATCAAACGGACCAATATAACTTTCAGCCAAAGGTTTTATAAAAGGTTCTTTTTCTCCGAATTCAGATAAACGCAAGCTAAAACGAGGTGTTTCTTCTCCATCAAAATAAAAACGGAAGAGCGGATCACTTGAACTCATATAGCGATGTTGTACAAGGTTATAAATGCATCCCGGACCATCAACATCAAATATTACCCACTCTCCACGTTGGTCCTGATAAAGACTCCAATCCCAGTCGGCATTCTTTCCTCTTTTATCAATGCTGCCTTCATAATGGACCGAAATTCCACGATCTAACAAGGGCAAAGATGCAATATCAACCATTCGTGATATACCATAAGATATACTATCGGTTTGCCAACCCAACCGTGATACAGAGACTATCGGACCAATTGCCGACAATGACACAACCCCGAAAACTACCAAACAAACTAAAAAAATACTTTTTTTCATAAGGTGATAAATATAAAATAAAACATTAATCTATCTATAAAATTTAATTCATAAAAGTACGGCAACTTATATAAGCATACAACCACTTTATTATCAAATCAATATACTATTTCGACCTTCAAACCATCTGTTATCATATTTATTTCCCGGCTTAATCCCTTTTTGTATATATAATAAGGTAATATACTCTTGTTTGAAATAAATAGTAAGAAAAGTATCAGTATATGATAACAAAGCACTTTTTTACATATTTTTTTTGTGCTTACTTTGCAACGTCCATCTTATATGTTATACCTAATTTATTATGAAAATGAAGAAAGTCATTTTGTTTATCACCTTATTCTCCATGATATCATTATTCAGTTACAGTAAAAATCCTGTAAAACAATGGGGACAACTACAAGTGAAAGGCAATCAATTATGCGATCAAACCGGAGACCCTATTGTTTTAAGAGGGGTTAGTTATGGCTGGCACAATCTATGGCCTAGATTTTACAATAAACAATCTGTAAAATGGTTGAAAAAAGATTGGAAATGCACCGTTTTACGTGCAGCAATGGGGACAGTTATTGAAGACAATTACATTGAAAATCCCGAATTTGCATTAAAATGCATGAATAAAGTGATTAAAGCAGCGATAAAAAATGACCTCTATATAATAATCGACTGGCATACTTATTATCCGCAAAAAGAAGAAGCGAAAGCATTTTTCTCGATGATGGCACAGAAATACGGAAAATATCCTCATATTATTTATGAAATATATAACGAACCCATGGAAGACAGTTGGGAAAGCGTGAAAGAATATGCAACTGATATTATCTCTGAAATACGCAAATATGATCCTGATAATATTATTCTTGTAGGCAGTCCACACTGGGATCAAGATTTACACCTGGTAGCAGAAAGTCCTTTAAAAGGATTCAATAATATAATGTATACCCTCCATTTCTATGCCGCCACTCATAAACAAGAGTTACGGGATAGAGCTGAAGCGGCATGGGAAAAAGGAATTCCCATTTTTGTTTCAGAATGTGCAGGAATGGAGTGTACTGGCGATGGGCCATTAGATATACCGGAATGGACCCGTTGGGTAGAATGGATGGAAAGTAAAAAGATCAGCTGGGTTAACTGGTCCATTTCAGACAAGAACGAAACTTGCTCTATGATTCTCCCGCGAGCAAGCAAAAACGGAGGATGGGATGAGTCTTTAATAAAACCAGCAGGACGCCAAAGTCGTAAGTTTATCCGACAATACAACTCACATATTTATAAAAATAAAGAATGATAAAATAATATCAGTTTTAGGTAAATAACGTCAATTATTTACTTTCCTTATTTACTAGCTTTGCATCAACAATAAACCTACGAAATTTTATAATAAAGTTAATTTTAAATTTGAGAAAAATGAAAAAGAATCTCTTTTCTTTTCCCCGCTCAAAAGTGCGGATGTTAAAAGGATCAAAAGGAGTCTGGCTCTTCTTGATTATGTTCTGGATGATAAATACAGCTGCCTCAGCAGCAGGTATTGAGATTAAAGGTACTGTAACAGACAGCAAAGGTGAACCTCTTCCGGGAGTTAATATTGTTGAGTTAGGAGTTAAAAAGAATAATGGTACCATCACTGATTTAAATGGTAAATATACTATAACAGTAGAAAGCCAAAAATCTGTTCTTCAGTACACTTTTATCGGTTATAAAACAACAGAAGTCACTGTAGGAAACCGTAAAACAATCAATGTTTCACTCAAAGATGATACTCAATCTCTGGATGAAGTAGTAGTTATCGGCTATGGTACAATGAGGAAAAAAGATTTATCCGGAGCTGTTTCTTCTATTAAAAGTGATGACTTGATGCTTGGTAATCCTACCAGTATTTCCCAAGCTTTACAAGGCAAATTAGCCGGTGTACAAGTAAACCAGAGTGACGGTGCTCCCGGTTCAGGCGTAAGTATCACCATCCGTGGTGCCAACTCATTTTCTACAAATTCACAACCACTTTACATTGTCGACGGCATTCCGTTTGAAGTAGGAGACACTCCAAGTAGTAAAGCAAATGAAGGCAATAACTCAACAACCAATCCTCTTTCATTAATCAATCCTAATGACATCGAATCAATCGATATTTTGAAGGATGCTTCTGCAACAGCCATTTACGGTTCTCGCGGAGCTAATGGTGTCGTATTAATTACCACTAAAAGAGGTCGTGCCGGAGATGCCAAAGTTGAGTTCTCGGCCAACTTCGGACTTTCCAAAATAGCCAAAATGGTCAAAATGCTGGATGCTTACACTTATGCTAATTATGTAAATGAAGGTGTAATCAACGGAGCTGCTTATGACAATCTTCCCTATTCATACCTGCCTTATCGTGGAAAATGGAACTACCGTCGCGACGAAAACGATAAAATCGTTCCTAACTCCGGTAAATACTATGCTTCACCAGAAGATTATCTCAATCCGGGTTATCGTGAAGACGAATATGGCAATAAAGAATGGGTAGAAGGCACCAACTGGATGGACGAGATCTTACAAGATGCATTAACACAGGAATACAATCTTAGTGTATCAGGAGGAAATGAAAAGAGCAACTATGCATTTTCAGGCAACTATACAGACCAGAGTGGTATCATCAAGAATTCAGGTTATGAACGTTTTGCTGTTCGTGCCAACATTGGAAGCCATGTGAAACCCTGGTTAAATACGGGACTAAATATCAACTTTACCCGTTCGTTAACTAAGTTTGCCAAGTCAAATTCCTATGATTATAGTATCATCCGCTCTGCTATGCTTTATTTACCAACATTATATGTAGGGGACAAGACAGAAGATGATTCTTATGCATGGTTATCAGCCAATCCACGTACATACGTTAATACAGCTAAAGATGAACTGAAATCAATTAATGTATTTACTTCTGCATTTGCCGAAATTACAATCCTTGATTGTTTGAAATTCCGTCAGAATCTAGGTATCAGTTATTCAGTAAACGATCGTGCAAGTTACTACAATCGTGAAACAGGAGAAGGTAAAGCTTCCAACGGACGAGCTGGTAAAAGCGACAATTTCTGGCAGAACTTAACAGCAGAATCATTGGTTACTTTCGATAAGACATTCAACAAACTACATCATCTCAATGTAGTAGCCGGTTTCACTTACGAAAAATCAGACTGGGGTGGCAAAACAATGAATGCGTCCAACTTCCCGACTGACATCACACAGGACTTCGATATGAGCCAGGCGTTAAATATTGAGACACCAGCCAGCTATCGAGGACAAGCAGTTCTAGTCTCCTTATTAGGACGCGCCAACTATACACTCAAGGATCGCTATATTTTCACAGCATCGTTCCGTCGTGATGGTTCAAGCCGTTTCGCTCCCGGAAATAAATTCGCGAACTTCGCTTCAGGAGCAGTAGCATGGACTATATCTGAAGAAGAATTCATCAAAAACCTAAATATATTCAGTAACTTAAAGTTGCGATTCAGCTACGGTCAAACCGGTAATCAAGCGATCAGCAGTTACCAGACCATCGCTTCACTTGCACCATCCAATTACCCTCTCGACGGAACATTGAGCAGTGGATTTGCAGGACAAACTTACAAAGGTCCTTTGAATGACAAACTCAAATGGGAAACAACCGACCAATATAATGTCGGACTCGACATGGGATTCTGGAATAACAGGATTAGTTTATCCGCTAACTATTATTATAAAAAAACTAATGACCTGCTACAAAATGTATCTATACCGAATAGTACCGGTTATACTACCATGTGGACGAATTTCGGTCATGTAAAAAACAAAGGACTTGAGCTAACCGGTAAAATCATTGCATTAGATAAAAAAGACTGGACCTTAGACTTCGACGGTAACATCTCTTTTAATAAAAATGAAATCGGAGGTTTAACGGCCGATCAATATGCTAACCAATTATGGTATAGTGCCAAAGAAGTCTTTCTGCAAAGAAATGGATTACCTATCGGAACACTCTTCGGCTATATAGAAGACGGCTTCTATGATAATATAGCAGAAGTCCGTGCAGATCCAATATATGCCAAAGCATCTGATGATGAGGCTCGCAGAATGATCGGTGAAATCAAATACCTGGACAAAAACAATGACGGAAAAATAACGTCAGAAGACCGAGCTATCATCGGTGATACTAATCCAGACTTTATTTACGGGCTGAACGCCAATTTACGATGGAAAAATCTGACTCTGGGATTGTTCTTCCAAGGTACTCATGGTAATGATATTTTTAATGGTAACTTGACAAATATCGGAATGAGCAGTATTGCAAACATCACTCAAGATGCTTATGATTCCCGCTGGACACCAGAGAATGCAGCTAACGCCAAATGGCCTCGCGTCACTACTGCAATGACCCGTGACATGAAACTCTCCGACCGTTATGTAGAAGATGGTTCTTACTTCAGACTAAAAACGATCAACTTAAACTACAATTTCGGTTCAGTCATAAAAGGAATTAGCAACTTGTCTGTTTTCGGTACAGTAACAAACGTATTCACGATTACAGGTTATAGTTGGTTTGATCCGGATGTAAACGCCTTTGGTTCTGACGCTTCCAGAAGAGGAGTTGATATTTTCTCATATCCAAGCAGCAGAACATATTCAATAGGTTTTAAATTAACGTTATAATCTCAAGAAATAATGAAAAAGAAAAATATATTCATATATCTGATGGCATCCAGCCTCCTATTATCCGGAGCAGTAATGACATCATGCGAAAGTATGATCGAAGAAAAGCCTTTCGACTTCATTGTCCCTGAAGATGTTGAGGATTCTGATAACGGTGCCGACATGTGGGTAACAGGAGTATATAACACATTACACGAAGCCATGTTCAGATACGGTAGTTTCCCACGTCCGCTGGATTATGACTGTGACTATATTTCCGGTGCAGTATGGCAGTTCAGCCAATTTGGAAGTGGTAACTTCCAGGGAGGTGACGGACAAGCCGATGTACTTTGGACCGGAATGTACTCTTTGATTAACCGGGCAAATATAGCGGTTTCTGAAATCAACAAGATGCAAAATGTATCGGAAGAATTTAAAAAGAATGCATTAGGAGAATGCTATTTTCTTAAAGCATGGGCATATTTCTATCTGGTACGTGCTTATGGAGCTATCCCTATTTATTCCGTCAGTGTAAACGAATCCGGGCAATATACTAATAATCCGCGCATTCCAATTGCACAAGTATACACGGAAACAATCATACCTTTGCTTAAAGACGCCAAAGATATGATTTATAAAAATTCGGACAATGGATTTAAACCCGGAAGAGTCTGTGCTGCAACTGCGGCAGGTTTGTTAGCCAAAGTATATGCGACTATCGGCTCTGCGTCCATGGCTACCGGAGAACAAATAACAGTAAAAACCGGCGCACCGTTTGTCATGCAGAATGTAAACGGCACTATGACCAAAGTATATACAGAACCTGTTCCGACAACATTCTCCAAGGATCAAGTTGCCGGTTACGAAAGCTTTTCCTCTCAAGAATATTATAGACTGGCCTACGAAATTGCAGGAGATATAATAGGAGGAGAATATGGAATACACAAACTTGAGGACTATGATTTGGTTTGGTCTCCTTCCGGCAAGACTTGTAGCGAACATTTATTCAGCTTACAAACTAAGTCCGGTGATGAATTATACGGTACATTATTCAGCTCGCACTACTGTGGCAGACTCAATGCAGCAGGAAATATAGACAATAGCTTAACGGTAGGATGTAGAAAACACTGGTATCTATTATTTGAAGAAAAAGACTACCGCGTGGACAAGGGAGTGTTGCATTGTTGGATACGTCAGAACTCTGATACAAGTTGGGGGGGTGGTTCATACTATCCGAACTTTGGGAAATGGCAACGTATGGTTGAAGCCAAAGAACCTCCGTTCGATAATCCTAAAGTAACCTCCGGATGGAGATGTGATGAAGGAGGATCAGAACAGTTCTTCGCTTTCACGACCAAATATTCACAACAAATAGCCGATCAGACTCAACCTCGAACAGATGCCAATTACCCATTTTTACGTTATGCTGATGTTGTTCTAATTTTTGCAGAAGCAGCTAATGAATTAAATGGTCCGACAAAAGAATCGGTAGACGCTTTAAATGATGTCCGCACCCGTAGTAACGCAACAGGTAAAGAACTGGCAAACTTTACAGATAAAACCAGCCTGCGTTCTGCAATCCTTGAAGAACGTGCAATGGAATTAGCCTTGGAAGGCGATCGTCGTTGGGATTTAATACGTTGGGGAATTTATTTGCAGGCAATGAATGCTCTAGGCGGAATGGATGAAGCCAATAACGTAAAACAACGTTCCAGTAAACATCTGCTATTCCCGATTCCGACTCTTGAAATCCTGACGAACCAAGGAATTAATGAGAATAATCCTGGCTGGGATTAATCACTTATAACCATGTAATAAAACAGATTATGAAGAAAATAAAATATTTTGCAATAATCGCAGCATCCATATTTGCTTTAACATCCTGTACGGATATTGTTGAAGTCGACGATCTGAAAGCCAAAGAAAACAAACCGTCAACAGGTGCTCCGACTGTAGACAAAGTTGTTTTGGCAACAGATGCTGAATTTCCCATTGAGGGAGCGAATTTCGAACAAGTAGTACGAATTGAGGGAACAAATCTCGGAGACATCACCTCTCTAAAATTCAATGATATCGAAGTGGACAGCAAGGAGGTATATTCGACCTACGATATGCTTCTCGCACCTATTCCCCGTGCACTTCCTAAAGAAGTGACCAACACGATTTATATTACAACCAAACACGGAGAACTAAGTATTCCTTTTGTTGTTTCCATCCCTGATTTAACAATCAATGGACTCAAGAATGAATTTACCCAACCAGGAGATACGACAGTTATTACAGGTGACAACTTTGACCTTTACGGTATTACAATCGAAGAAGCAATTGTTAATCTAGGTAATTTACCGGTAAATGTAATCGATGCCACTCGTACAGAACTAACAATAGAAATCCCGGCAAATGCCACTCCGAAATCTACCCTTACTATAAAAGGAGCCAATATGGATGAAGCATACAAGCTCACATACATGGATCCGGGAGTATCTCAACTTTTTGATTTCAATAATTGGCCGGGAAGCGGTGCTTTTACACATTCCAGCCAATTCCCTGATGCCCCGAAAAATTTCTTATGTGACGGCACATTAGAAGGACAACCGGAACCATTAGTAGAAGGAGGAAAATATATTCGATTCAATAATTCCGTGAAAGCTTGGGGATGGATGGTTATGTGGGCCGGATATATTACTGTACCAGCAGAAGTAGCCGCAGATCTTTCATCATACGATTTAAGATTTGAAATCTGTACTGGAGCTAAATTCCCGATATCAGCCCAAGCGCGTATCATCTTAGGAGATTATGGATGGTATCCTTCCAAAGGAGGAATTCCGGTCAATACTTATGGCGGATGGCAAACAGTACGGATCAGTGCTGACACAGAATCATTGTTGCCCAGTTCCATCGATCCCAGTACCAACACAGCTTTCAAAATCATATTCTCTCCTGAATCTGCACAGGATTTTGATTTAAGTATGTGTAATTTCAGATTTGTTCATAAGTAAAAATAAAAAAGGGAACGCTTTAATATGGGCGTTCCCTCATAATCAAAAAGATTCGATTTATGCTAAAAGACTTATTTTCATTAGTAACGATTGTAGCACTTCTATTTTCATCTTGTTCCAAATCAGACGAAGAAGAAAATAGTGATGAGCCTCAACCAAACAAACAGCTTATTTTGGAGTTAACCTGTCAGGAGCTGAATTTGGGAATGTGTATCCGGGGGTGGATGGTACCCACTATGGTTATCCCACAGAAAAAGATTTGGATTACTTTAAAGCCAAAGGCCTTTATCTGGTACGTTTTCCTTTTCGTTGGGAACGTATACAACCCACAATGAATGGGGAATTAAATGCAACAGAGCTGGCAAAAATGAAGAAATTCGTCAAAGCCGCTGAAGATAGAAACATACAGATACTTCTGGATATGCATAACTTTGGAAGATATTGTGTATATTGCGACGGTCAAAGTTCACAAAATAATCAATATGCAATCATTGGTAATGCACGATGCACTGTTGACAATTTCTGTGACGTATGGAAGAAACTGGCAAAAGAGTTTAAAGACTATAAAAATATCTGGGGTTACGACATCATGAATGAGCCCTACGAAATGCTGGCGTCGACACCATGGGTTAACATAGCCCAAGCCTGCATTAATGCCATCCGCACTATAGATACTAAAACGACCATCATAGTTAGCGGAGACGAATTCAGCTCTGCCAGACGATGGAAAGAATGCAGTGACAATCTGAAAACTCTTACAGATCCAAGTAATAACCTGATATTCCAGGCACATATATATTTCGATTCGGATTCTTCCGGAAACTATAATAAAGGATATGATGAAGATGGTGCAACCGTTCAAACAGGGGTGGCTCGTTTGAAACCTTTTGTTGACTGGCTGAAAGAAAATAATAAACGTGGATTCGTTGGTGAATATGGTATACCTGATACTGACGGCCGTTGGATGGATATTCTTGATGCAGCACTTAAATATCTACAAGAAAATGGAATAAACGGAACTTACTGGTCTGCCGGTCCACGATGGGGTGATTATCCCTTATCTGTCCAACCGACCAATAATTACACACAGGATCGTCCGCAATTAAGCACGCTCCTGAAATATAAAAGTACACAACAATAATCAGAATAAATACTGTCCATGAGAACTCGAATCATCACTATTATCACTTTACTGCTATCCACTCCAATGGTTATTGCACAAAAATCAATGGATGAGATAGACAGAGAAAGCTTTGCAGCAAAGCTATCTCCAATGGAAGTAAAAGGTATACAGATGACTGAAACAGGAAATATTCCTCTTGTCAGAGATACTCCTGCAAACATCTTTTTGGACGGAACCTGGCAACTGGCAGAAGGAGGAACTGAAAAAGAACGTTTACACACTATCTGGACAGATCAAATACCTGCCCATGTGCCTGGTAGTATTCACACCGCATTAGTAGAAAATGGAATCATACCCGATCCATACATCGGACAGAATGACTCTATTGCAGAAAAACAATCTTACAAGACATGGTGGATGAAGCGGGAGTTCGAACTAGACTCCCCCTCATCTCACTGTATATTATCTTTTGGCGGAATTGCTAACAAATGTACAATATGGCTCAATGGAAAACTTTTAGGAACACACGAAGGTATGTTCGGAGGGCCCGATTTTTCAATAGGTAACTATTTAAAGAATAAAAACACTCTCATAGTAAAACTAGAAGCCATCCCTCAAATGTTTCTGGGCAACTGGCCTCCCAACGCAAATGAAAGTTGGAAATATACAGTTGTATTCAATTGCGTTTATGGATGGCATTATGCACAAATCCCATCATTAGGAATCTGGCGTAGTGTTCAATTAAAAGAACAAGCCGCAGTAGAAATAGAATCACCCTTCATCGCTACTCGTTCGCTCGATGGTCAAATGCGCTTAACTCTTGATCTGCATAAAAAATCATCTCCATTAAAAGGAGTATTATATGCAGAAGTATCTCCCAAGAACTTCAAAGGAATAACACAATATTATCGTTTCGACATAAATAGTCAGAAAAAACAGGAAACTTTATCTTTAGACTTTCAAATCAAAGATCCGCATCTTTGGTGGCCCAATGACAGAGGAGAACAATCACTATACGACCTCAACCTATTCTTCGTTCCACAAAAAGGGAAGACAGCCCATATAAAAACGTCGTTCGGTATACGGACTATTGAGATGAGACCATTAATTGATGGTGCTAAAGAAGATTATTATAACTGGACATTCGTCATCAATGGCAAGCCGATGTTCATAAAAGGAACAGGCTGGTGCACTATGGATGCATTAATGGACTTCTCAAGAAATAAATACGAGCATTTGCTCCAGATAGCCCAAAGCCAGCACATACAAATGTTAAGAGCCTGGGGAGGAGGAATGCCCGAAACCGATGATTTTTACGAATTATGCGATAAATATGGTATTTTAGTCATGCAAGAATGGCCAACGGCCTGGAATAGCCATAACACGCAACCGTACACTATCCTGCAAGAAACAGTGGAAAGAAATACCAAACGATTAAGAAATCACCCTTCTCTTATTATGTGGGGAGCAGGGAATGAATCAGATAAACCATTCGGACCTGCAATTGACATGATGGGACGACTTAGTATAGAACTTGACGGAACACGTCCCTTCCATCGTGGGGAAGCCTGGGGAGGCAGCCTGCACAATTACAACTGCTGGTGGGACGATGCTCATCTTAATCACAATTTGAATATGACCGCTCCTTTTTGGGGAGAATTTGGGATAGCATCATTGCCTCACATCGAGACAGTGCGTAGATATTTGGACGAGGAAAAAGAAGTGTGGCCTCCCCAAAGGAGCGGTAATTTCACGCACCACACTCCTATCTTCGGAACGATGAGAGAAATAGAGAAACTTACTCAATATTCCGGTTATTTTATGCCGAAGGACTCGCTGGCTTCTTTCATACTCGGGTCACAGTTAGCACAAGTAGTAGGAGTACGCCATACATTAGAACGGGCACGCACATTATGGCCTCATACTACCGGAGCACTTTATTATAAGATGAACGATAACTATCCTGGTGTATCATGGTCATGTGTAGACTATTATGGTATCATAAAACCCGTTCACTATTTTGTGCAAAAGTCTTTTGCCCCGTTAGCAGCAGTCATGCTATTTGACCGCAGCAACCTTGCCAGTCAAGAAGTCAGTCTTCCTGTCTATCTACTTGATGACTGCCAAACATTAGAGAAAGAACCTTATCAAGTCAAAGTGTCTATATACAATGCATTACTAGATACTGTTGCCACCCATACTTTCAACGGTATCGGCGATGATAATGTCGTCAAAAAACTAGGAGAAATAAATCTGAATAGAGAACAAACCAAATCGACCATGCTATTCTTTGTTCTGGACATAATCAAAGATAACAAAAACATATATCGGAATTATTACTTTACCAATTACGAAGTACGTCCGGGCTCCATCGTATCAATGCCCCAAACAGAAATTAAAATGGAACGCACAGGTAATATGGTGACTTTAACAAATACAGGAAAGCACCCTGCTATCGGAGTACACGTAGAAGTACCAGAAAAAATGGACCAACTTATCGTTTCGGAGAACTATATATGGCTTAACCCACAGGAATCAAAAATATTAAAAATAAATTTGGAATCTCCAGTTATTGTAAAAGGCTGGAATCTTCAATCACCCTATTAAACAGAACATTATGAAAAAAGTTTTTATTTCGGCTTTTCTACTACTTAGCCTTCTTACTCTAAATGGATGTAAAAGTAATCAACCTCCGGTAAAAGAGACAGGTGAACCTTACGGAGTAAACTTGGCATGCGCGGACTTCGGTTCATCTTTCCCCGGTGAGTATAATAAAGACTATACCTACCCGACAGATCAAGACCTCGAATATTGGCAAAAGAAAGGGCTGAAACTTATCCGGTTACCATTCAAATGGGAACGGCTACAACTTGACTTAAAAGGACCGCTAAACCAGCATGACCTCAATAAAATGAAAGAATTGGTCAGAGCAGCAGAGAAACGCGACATGGTGGTTATTCTTGACTTACATAATTACTGTCGCCGCTTCATGAACAACGAACATACCCTCATTGGAAACAACGGATTAACAATCGAAGACCTGGCTTCTTTCTGGCAAGCTATCGCTAAAGAATTCTCCACTTTTAAAAACATATATGGTTACGGGCTAATGAACGAACCACATGATCTGGCCCCGGAAACCAAGTGGTTCGACATGGCACAAGCGTCCATCAATGCCATACGAGAAGTCGACACAAATACGCTTATTATGGTAGGCGGCAACGACTGGTCATCAGCAGAGCGTTGGATCGAGCAGAGTGATACACTCAAATTCTTAAAAGACCCGGCTAATAACCTTGCTTTTGAAGCTCATGTATATTTTGACAAGGATGCATCCGGTACGTACAAATATTCATACGAAGAGGAAGAATGTTATCCGGAGAAAGGAATCGACCGGGTAAAACCATTTGTAGAATGGATTAAACAGAATAAATTCCATGGTTTTATCGGAGAATATGGAATCCCCGACAATGATCCCCGTTGGAATGAAACCCTCGACTTATTCTTGGGATATTTACAAGAAAATGGAATCAATGGTACATATTGGGCTGCGGGTCCGTGGTGGGATACCTATTTCATGGCAATCACCCCCAAAGACGGAAAAGACAGACCGCAAATGCCTATCATTGAGAAATATACAAGTACCTTAAAAAAATAGAATTATGTTCAAACGATTCTCCATCTGCTATATTTTATTCATGTTTTGTATAACTGGAACTTCCGCCCAAGAAGACCGGTGGACAGGAAACGCCACGAATCTATCCAAAGGAAACTTAAGAGTAAATTCTTCAGGACGTTACCTAGAATACAGTGACGGAACTCCTTTTCTCTACATGGGAGATACAGCATGGGAACTCATCAGCCGCTTAAATGACAAAGAGACTGAACTATATTTGGAGAATCGCAGAGAAAAAGGATTTACCGTCATACAAACGGTAATCCTGGATGAATTAGATGATATGGATGTTTCATCTAACGGAGAACCTAAGTTAATTGACGGCAATATTGACAAGCCCGCTCCCGGCTATTTCACTCATGTAGACAAAGTTATTTCTCTGGCAGCAGCCAAAGGTTTATACATAGCTCTATTACCAACCTGGGGAGATAAGGTAGACAAACAATGGGGAAAAGGACCGGAGATTTTTACACCGGAAAATGCATATAGATACGGCAAATGGTTAGGAGAACGTTATATGAACGCACCCAATCTGATATGGATAATAGGAGGTGATCGAAGTGGAGACGGAAAAAACTTTGCCATTTGGAATGCATTAGCAACCGGTATTAAAAGTGTAGACAAAAACCATTTGATGACCTATCATCCTCATGGAGAGCACTCATCCTCGTTCTGGTTTCACAATGCTTCGTGGCTGGATTTTAATATGTGTCAATCCGGACACGCACAACAAGATTTCGCAATCTATCAACGTCTGCTTTTGCCCGATTTAAAAAAGGAACCACACAAGCCATGCATGGACGGAGAACCCCGATATGAAAATATTCCGATCAATTTCAAAAAAGAAAATGGAAGATTTGGAGATGATGATATCCGCCATACACTTTACCAAAGTATGTTCAGCGGAGCTTGTGGATATACATACGGCTGTAATGATATATGGCAGATGTTTGATACCGGACGTGAGCCTAAATGTGACGCCGACACTCCATGGTACCAATCAATGGATAAACAAGGAGCATGGGACTTAATTCACTTTCGCAGATTATGGGAAAAATTTGACTTTACTCAAGGAAAAAACCAACAAACCATCTTTGGCAATATACCTTTAGAAAATAAAAACTATCCCGTAGCATTCGGCAACAAAGACTACTTATTAGTATATTTTCCACAAGGTGGAGAGAGAACGATTTATTTGCCTTCAATGAAGGCATCCAAACGGTCTTTAAAGTGGATGAATCCTCGCAATGGAAGAATCACATTCCATCAAAATACAACAGCAGATACCATTCCCGTATCCTCTCCCACAAAGGGAAAAGGAAATGACTGGGTTTTAATTATAGAATAATTAACCGAGAAAAATAACTATAGAATATGAAAAGTAATAGATTAGAAGAGCTAACACAAAATTATGAAGCTCTTATCAACCGAAAAAATGAGATATGTAACAATAGCAACGGTATATATAAACGTTACTACCACCCTGTATTAACAGCAGAACATGCACCACTCATCTGGAAGTATGATTTTGATGAAAAACAAAACCCATTCATGGAAGAAAGAATTGGTATCAACGCTGTAATGAATACGGGAGCCATCAAGATCAATCATAAATACTATCTTGTGGCGCGTGTGGAAGGAGCAGACCGAAAATCATTCTTTGCAGTAGCAGAAAGTAATAGTCCCGTAGACGGATTTCGTTTTTGGGATTATCCGATAGAAATGCCGGAGACAGACATTCCTGATACCAATATGTACGATATGCGCCTGACCGCACATGAAGATGGATGGATTTATGGCATTTTTTGTGCGGAACGCAAAGATACAAACGCTCCAGCCGGTGATTTATCTTCCGCAGTAGCCGTTGCAGGTATTGCACGAACAAAAGACCTAAAAACATGGCAACGCTTGCCGGATCTGAAATCTCCGAGCCAGCAACGTAACGTAGTGCTTCATCCGGAATTTGTGAATGGGAAGTATGCCCTGTATACCCGCCCTCAAGATGGTTTTATTGACGCCGGCAATGGAGGAGGTATCGGATGGGCACTCATAGATGACATCTGTCATGCCGAAATAAAAGAGGAAAAAATCATCAATAAACGGTTTTATCATACGATCAAGGAGGTAAAAAATGGAGAAGGGCCACACCCCATTAAAACTCCACAAGGATGGTTACATTTAGCACATGGTGTAAGAGGATGCGCAGCCGGATTACGCTATGTATTATACTTATACATGACTTCTTTAGAAGATCCGACAGAAATTATAGCTGAACCTGCAGGTTATTTCATGGCCCCTATAGGAGAAGAAAGAATCGGTGATGTATCGAATGTATTATTCTCAAACGGATGGATTGAAGATGATAACGGAAAAATTTATATCTATTATGCGTCTTCGGACACCCGTCTTCATGTAGCCGAATCAACAGTAAGCCAGCTTGTAGATTATTGTCTGCACACACCAACCGACGGTTTCCGTTCTATAGAATCTGTGAAGCGGATCATTACTATGGTAAACCACAATAAACAATACCTGAAACAATAAATACATCACCATGGAAAACATAAAACTAAGAGAAAAAATCGGGTATGGATTAGGAGATGCTGCTTCTTCCATGTTTTGGAAGTTATTCACAATGTATCTGCTATTCTTCTACACAGACGTGGTAGGTATCTCTTCGGCAGTGGTAGGAACAATGTTCCTTATCACACGCATTTGGGACACTTTCCTCGATCCGTTTGTCGGAATATTAGGCGACCGGACAAACTCACGCTGGGGTAAATTCCGCCCCTACCTACTATGGATAGCCATACCATTCGGCATCTGTGGTATACTGACCTTCTCATCTTTTGGAGATAACATGACTACCAAAATAATATTTGCCTATGCCACATATACCCTTATGATGATGGTATATTCATTAATCAATGTTCCGTACGCATCTCTATTAGGAGTAATGTCTGCCAATCCACAAGTACGCACAGAGTTCTCCTCCTACCGCATGACATTTGCTTTTGGAGGAAGTATTCTGGTACTATTCCTCATTGAGCCACTGGTTGATATATTCAGTAAAATGAAGATAACGGAAAATATACCTGACATCGCTTTCGGCTGGCAGATGGCTGCAGTCGTATTTGCGATTATGGCTAGTGGAATGTTCTTATTAACTTTTCTATGGACAAAAGAAAGAGTGCAGCCCATAAAGGAAGAAAAAGGATCACTGAAAGAAGATCTGAAAGATCTGGGCAGAAACAAACCCTGGTGGATTCTTTTATGCGCAGGAATCATGGCATTAGTGTTCAATTCTCTTCGTGACGGTTCTGCTGTATTCTATTTCAAATATTATGTAGACAGCTCCGATACATTCTCTTTCTCATTCATGAATAGTGCCATTACTCTAATCACGATCTACTTGGTATTAGGACAAGCCGCCAATATCCTCGGAATCATGTTTGTGCCATCACTCACCAAAAGAATCGGTAAAAAGAAAACTTATTTTGTAGCAATGGTTGGCGCTACCATTCTAAGTGTTTTATTCTACTTCCTTCCTAAAGATTTTATCTGGGGAATTCTTTGTTTACAGGTCTTAATAAGTATCTGTGCGGGTATTATTTCTCCTTTATTATGGTCTATGTATGCAGATATATCAGACTATTCCGAATGGAAAACCGGAAGACGGGCAACCGGCCTGATATTCTCTTCTTCGTCCATGTCTCAAAAGTTCGGTTGGACAATCGGAGGTGCTTTGACCGGATGGCTACTGGCCTATTTCGGTTTCAAAGCAAATGTAATCCAATCCGACTTTGCTCAAACCGGCATTTGTATGATGATGAGTATCTTCCCGGCAATTGCCACCATGCTATCAGCATTCTTCATTTCACGTTATCCGTTAAATGAAAAAAGATTATATGAAATATCAACAGAACTCGAAGAGAGAAGAAAAAAGTAAATTCATCACTAACCAACTAACCAATATGGCTCATATTCCAATTCGGTCCTATTTATATTTACTATTGGGCACAACCCTATTCTCATGTGTACCTCAAGAGCTAAAACCGCCATTTGAATTAAAATGTGAGAATATACCCGTTCCTGTAGGAGTAGATACTCAAACTCCCAGACTCTCCTGGAAACTTCCGCTACTAGAGGAAGATAGTATCAACAGAGTTGAAATATGGCTATCAACAGACAGTACTCAATTATCAGGCAGACAGTCCGGTTATTGGAACAAATCCATCATAGGAGCTCCCATAAGAGTCTCCTATGATGGACAACCATTAGATTCATATACAACATATTATTGGAAAATAGGCTATCAAACCTCTTCCAAACAGAAAACTACATTTTCTCCAATATCCTCCTTCACAACAGGATGTTTATCACCCGACAACTGGAAAGGGAAATGGATTACTGACAAACATGACATCACATACCGTCCGGCACCCTATTATAGAAAGAGCTTCCAATTAGACAAAACAATCGAGCAAGCCTTACTCACTATTGCATCGGCAGGCCTGCATGAGCTCTCTATCAACGGGCAACGGGCAGGAAATCATTTCCTTGACCCTATGTATACACATTTCGACAAACGTATACTATCAGTCACTCATGATGTTACGTCATTACTATCTCTGGGTGAAAATGTAATAGGAGTACAACTGGGGAACGGCTGGTATAATCATCAATCCACAGCAGTATGGTTTTTCGACAAGGCTTCATGGAGAAACCGCCCTAAATTCACAGCACAACTCCATCTGCGTTACACAGATGGAACAACAGAATATCTGGGTACTGACTCAACCTGGCAAACAACTGACAGCCCGGTTATTTTCAACAGCATCTATACAGCCGAGCATTATGATGCACAGAAAGAATTAGCAGGCTGGGACTCCCCCGGATTCAACGCTACCGGATGGTATCATGCACAAGAAACCGAATCGCCTACGGAAACGATCAAATCACAAGTTATGCATCCGATTCGTGAAACGGCCCGCTATACAGCAACTCAATGTAAAAAAATAAATGACAGCTGCTACGTCTATCATTTCCCCCAAAACATTGCAGGTGTCACCGAGCTAAAAGTGAAAGGAAAAAAAGGAACAAAACTGCGCCTGAAACATGGGGAACTTTTAGACAAAAACGGTATGGTAAACATGGCAAATATAGATTATCACTACCGGCCGACAGACGACAGCGATCCTTTTCAAACAGACATCGTCATACTTAGCGGAAAGCAAGATAGATTCATGCCCAAATTCAACTACAAAGGTTTTCAGTTTGTAGAAGTCTCATCATCTGCCCCCATTCAATTATCCGACGAAAATCTTATTGCAGTAGAAATGCACAGTGATGTTCCGATCATCGGCTACTGGTCTTCGTCATCCGATCTGCTAAACAAAATATGGAAAGCCACTAACAGTTCCTATTTAGCCAACTTGTTCGGTTACCCGACTGACTGCCCTCAACGGGAAAAGAATGGCTGGACAGGAGATGCACATATTGCCATAGAAACAGGATTATACAATTTCGATGGTATCTCTATATATGAGAAATGGATGAACGACTTTTGTGATGAACAAAAAGACAACGGAGTCCTCCCATGTATCATCCCAACTTCTGTATGGGGCTATGATTGGGCCAACGGGGTCGACTGGACGAGTGCTGTCGCCATTATCCCCTGGGAAATTTATCGATTTTACGGAGATACCACATTACTCCGCCGCATGTACGGACCAATCAAAAAATATGTCTCCTATATAGAATCCATATCAACCAATCATCTTACAGACTGGGGACTGGGCGACTGGGTACCTGTACGCTCAAAAAGCAATATAACCTTGACTTCCTCTATCTATTATTATACGGACGTCTGTATTCTGGCCAAAGCAGCCAGACTTTTCGGATATGCCGAAGATGCCTCCTATTATAACACGCTGGCACAAAAAATAAAAGAGGCTATCAACACCAGTTTTCTCAATAAGGAAACAGGAATATATGCAGAGGGAACACAGACAGAACTTGCCATGCCATTATACTGGGGAATCGTTCCGGAAGAAGATAAAAAGAAAGTTGCTGCCAGACTACATGAATTGGTAGAAAAAGACGATTATCATCTGGACGTCGGTTTATTAGGAAGCAAGGCCCTACTTTCCGCCCTGTCAGATAACGGATATGCGGAAACAGCTTACAAAGTCGCATCACAAGACACCTATCCTTCCTGGGGGTACTGGATCAAACAAGGTGCTACAACTCTACATGAAAATTGGCGGACAGATGTCGTTATCGACAACTCATATAACCATATTATGTTCGGAGAAATAGGAGCATGGCTATACAAAGGACTGGGAGGAATTCAGATAGATGAAAAACATCCCGGATTCAAGCATATTTTGCTAAAACCTTTCTTTCCGGCAGACATGAATGAACTTACCATACGCTATAATACTCCCTATGGCTGGTTAAATATCAACTGGGTTCGTCAAACTAATGACTGCATCCGTTATACAATCGATATTCCGGCAGGCACTTCTGCAACATTTGTTCCTTTTACAATGCCAGAACCCCAAAAATCGATAACTTTACAAGCCGGAAAACATTCACTTGAACTTGATTTTATTCACCAATTAATCAATCAACGATAACTATGTACAAAAGAATCACCTTATTCACATTCATTTGCCTGCTCGCTTTAGCAGGAATAGCCCAAAATAAAGACACTTATACCATTTTATTATCCGGAGCATCTTTTGCCGAACCTAACAATAAGTGGTTTGAAATGGGATGTCGTGCCCTTCACGCCATCCCCATCAATCGGGCTGTAAGTGCAGAATCTATTGCTCACACTGCAAATAAAATGCTGGACGGCACTCTCTATACCCCGGAAGAGTTCGATAACATTGATGTATTTGTCTTGATGCAAGTACATGAAAAAGACGTATATAACGAAGCAAACTTAAAAGAGAACTACAAGGATTATAAAACTCCTTTTGATGCTTCCGACTATGCCGTTTGCTATGATTATGTCATCAAGCGCTACATATCAGACTGTTATAACCAGAAATTTAATCCAAAATCCAGATATTATAACACTCCTTATGGGAAACCTGCTTCTATTGTCTTATGTACTCATTGGCATGACAGTCGTCCGATATTCAACACTTCGGTCCGAAAACTGGCAGAAAAATGGGGATTCCCAGTAGTTGAATTCGACAGATACATCGGATTCTCCAAAAACCAGAAACATCCGGTTACAGGAAAACAATATAGCCTAATTTACACTGGGGATTCACAAGAGACTCATGGAGAAGTATTTGGATGGCATCCGCCACATGGAGAACATTCATTTATTCAACAGCGCATGGCTGCAATCTTTGCCGATACGCTTCGTAAGATATTGCTTCCCAAAGAATATATTAATGAATAATCACCAAATACTCATCGGATGAAAAAACTTCTATCATTAACAGTTTGCTTGTTATTTGTCCTATCACAAATAATGGCACAGCTTTCCGTACCTTCTTTCTTTTCAGACCACATGGTGCTGCAACGTGAGAAGCCAATCAATATATGGGGAACTGCCAGTGCCGGTGAGCGAATTAGCGTAACATTAGGAAATGCTCAAAAGAGTACCCGAACCGATAAAAATGGAAAATGGTCAGTCAGCCTGCCCCCTATGCAAGCCGGTGGACCGTATACTCTAAATGTAAAAAGCCTCAAGCAGACTTTATCATTTACAGATATTTTAATCGGTGAAGTATGGATTTGTAGCGGACAGTCAAATATGGAGTTTCGTCTGCGTAGCGCTAATCATGCTACCGAAGAAGTCGCAGCTGCCAATTACCCTCAAATCCGTTCATTCAACGTAATTCAAGAAATGGGGCACACTCCTAAAACCGACTTAAAAGGTAAATGGGAAGTATGTTCACCCGCCTCCGCTTCTGATTTTTCAGCTGTCGGCTATTTCTTTGCGCGTGAATTATACCAAAAACTCAATATTCCTATCGGATTCATCAACTCCTCATGGGGTGGTACGGACATCGAAACCTGGATGAGCATGGAAGTGATAGAGCATTTCCCGAAATATGAAAAATCATTAGCCCGTATGCGCTCTTCTGAATTCGAAGAATACATCAAGCACAGTGACAAAGTCAAAAAAGAATTCGAACAAGCCATCATAAACGAACCGGGAGAAAAAGAGAAATGGTATTTAGAAAACACCCCTACAGAAAACTGGAAGGAACATATTGTTCCGTCATTATGGTCAAATGAAGAGTTATCCGGTATAGATGGAGTTGTATGGTTTACTTATCAGTTTTCCATACCGGCCAACTGTTTAGGACAGGATGCAGAATTGAGTCTCGGTACTATCGATGACGATGACATTACCTGGGTTAACGGACATGAAGTAGGACGAACGGTAGGATATGACCTGAAACGTTTATACAAGATCCCGGCAGAAGTATTAAAGGAACAGAATACCATCACTATTAAAATATCCGACTATCGTGGAGGAGGTGGCCTATATGGTCCTAAAGATGAAGTATACCTGAAAATCAACAACCGAATTTTCCCTTTGTGTGATAATTGGAAGTATAAAGTTGCAGTATCGAGTGCACAATATGATTATGTAGAATATGGTCCTAACGCTTTTCCTTCTTTGCTGTTCAACGCAATGATTCATCCGCTGGTAGGTTTGGGGATGAAAGGGGTAATCTGGTATCAGGGAGAAAACAATGCCGCCCGCGCCAACGAATACATTGATTTATTTCCGGCTTTAATTAAAGACTGGAGAAGCAGATGGAATAACGAATTCCCATTTTATTGGGTTCAATTAGCAAACTTCATGTCTCCGGCCAAGCAGCCTTCCGAAAGTCATTGGGCAAACCTGCGGGATACACAGTCGAAGACACTGGCCTTACCACATACAGGACAGGCCGTCATTATAGACATCGGTGAAGAAAATGACATACATCCCCGCAACAAACAAGATGTAGGTAAACGACTTGCTTTGCATGCTCTCCACAATGATTACGGATATAACTCTATTGTTTGCACCGGCCCGATATTCCAGTCGGTAAAAAGAATCGGAGATGCACTGGAGATCACCTTTAACGCTTGTGACGAGCAACTAGTAGCTCGTAATAAATATGGCTATTTATCAGGATTCGCCATTGCCGGCGCAGATGGAAAATACCAATGGGCACAGGCTAAAATCGAAAACAATAAAGTAATAGTATGGAATAAGGAAATACAGCAACCGGTCTCTGTACGATATGCTTGGGGAGATAATCCCGATGATGCTAACTTATACAACGCAGCCGGTTTACCTGCCTCGCCTTTCGAAGGACACATCAGCCAATAAACGGCCTACAAAAACAGAAAAAGAATACCGGCAATGAATGTATGATCATCATTTCCGGTATTTTTCATATTTACAGTCCACTCCCTAATCGTCCAGAGACGATATTTTCTCTTTCCGGCGCGTTGTAATTTAAAGATTATCACGTATCTTTGCCTGCTCAAATCATAAATACGAGATATGGCTATTACAATCAAAAAAGTCTCCACAAAGAGAGAACTTAAGAAATTTATCCGTTTCAATTACAGAATGTACAAGGGTAACCCTTACTCTGTGCCTGACCTCTATGACGACATGCTTAACACCTTCAACAAGAAGAAAAACGCAGCATTCGAATTCTGTGAAGCAGATTATTTCCTCGCATACCGGGACGATAAAATAGTAGGACGTGTAGCTGCAATCATCAACAATCAGGCGAACGAGAAGTGGGAATGTAAAAACGTTCGTTTCGGATGGATAGACTTCATCGACGATCCCGAAGTATCATCCGCACTTATCAAAACAGTGGAAGAATGGGGAAAAGAACGGGGTATGACTCATATTGCCGGTCCTCTCGGATTTACTGATTTCGATGCGGAAGGAATGTTAGTTGAAGGATTCGACCAACTTAGCACCATGGCTACTATCTACAACTACCCATACTATCCTGTACACATGGAAAAGTTAGGCTTCGAGAAAGACGCCGACTGGGTGGAATACAAAATCTACATACCGGATGCCATTCCCGACAAGCATAAACGTATCTCCGAACTGATCCAACGAAAATATAACCTCAAGATAAAGAAATATACTTCCGGAAGAAAAATAGCCAAAGACTACGGACAGAAGATTTTCGAGCTGATGAATGAAGCATACAGTCCTCTTTATGGCTATTCTCCGTTGACACAGCGGCAAATCGACCAATACGTGAAAATGTATCTGCCGATCCTTGACTTACGGATGGTTACACTGATTACTGATGCCAATGACGAACTGGTCTGTGTAGGTATCTCCATGCCATCTCTCGCCGAAGCTTTACAGAAATCACACGGGCGTCTGTTGCCACTCGGATGGTTCTATCTGTTAAAGGCACTATTTATGAAACGCCGTGCCAAAATGCTTGATCTGCTACTCGTTGCAGTGAAACCGGAATATCAAAACAAAGGTGTTAACGCTTTGTTATTTTCCGATTTAATTCCAGTTTATCAAAAATTAGGTTTTATCTTTGCGGAAAGCAACCCCGAACTGGAACTGAACGGAAAAGTTCAGGCACAATGGGATTACTTTGAGACTCAACAACATAAGCGCCGCCGTGCGTTCATCAAAGAGATAAAATAAAAAACAGCTATGGAAGAGAACGAATTGATACCTGTAGACAACAACAATGCAGTAGAGTACACTGACGACAACATCCGTCACCTAAGTGACATGGAACATGTACGCACACGCCCCGGTATGTATATCGGAAGGCTGGGCGACGGTGCACATGCCGAAGACGGAATCTATGTCCTCCTGAAAGAAGTAATTGACAACAGTATTGACGAGTTCAAAATGCAAGCCGGTAAGAAAATCGAGATTACCGTTGAAGAAAACCTCCGTGTCAGCGTACGTGACTACGGACGAGGCATCCCGCAGGGAAAACTCATCGAAGCCGTCAGCATGCTGAACACTGGTGGTAAGTACGACAGCAAAGCGTTTAAGAAAAGTGTCGGACTAAACGGTGTCGGTGTGAAAGCCGTCAATGCCTTGAGCTCCCGTTTTGAGGTACGCAGTTACCGCGATGGCAAAGTACGTATCGCCACTTTCTCAAAAGGAAACCTGCTGACCGACGAGACGCAGAATACCGAAGAAGAAAACGGAACTTACATCTTCTTCGAACCGGATAATACATTATTCCTGAATTACTGTTTCAAGCCTGAATTTATTGAGACAATGCTACGTAATTACACGTACCTCAATACCGGGCTTGCCATTATCTATAACGGACACCGTATCTTGTCGCGCAACGGCCTGGTAGACCTTTTGAACGACAATATGACGGCAACCGGACTTTACCCGATCATCCACCTGAAAGGGGAAGACATCGAAATCGCCTTCACGCATACCGGACAATACGGAGAAGAATATTACTCCTTCGTCAACGGTCAGCATACTACCCAAGGAGGTACGCATCAGAGTGCTTTCAAGGAACACATCGCCCGCACCATCAAAGAGTTCTTCAACAAGAACATGGACTATACCGACATTCGTAACGGACTGGTTGCTGCCATTGCCGTCAATGTGGAAGAGCCTATCTTTGAGAGTCAGACGAAAACGAAGCTGGGTTCTACCAATATGGTTCCCGGCGGAGTGACAGTCAATAAATATGTAGGCGACTTTATCAAACAGGAAGTGGACAACTTCTTGCACAAGAATGCGGATGTAGCCGAAGCGATACAACAAAAGATCCAAGAATCCGAGAAAGAGCGTAAAGCCATTGCAGGTGTAACCAAACTTGCCCGTGAGCGTGCAAAGAAAGCGAACCTGCACAACCGCAAATTACGTGACTGCCGTATTCACCTCAACGACCCGAAAGGAAAAGGACTGGAAGAAGACTCCTGCATCTTTATCACCGAGGGGGACTCTGCAAGTGGTTCCATCACCAAAAGCCGTGATGTGAACACGCAAGCAGTGTTCAGTCTACGTGGTAAACCGCTGAATTCTTTCGGGTTAACTAAGAAAGTGGTCTACGAGAACGAAGAATTTAATCTGCTTCAGGCAGCCCTGAATATAGAAGATGGCTTGGACGGACTACGCTACAACAAAGTCATCGTAGCAACCGATGCCGATGTGGACGGTATGCATATCCGCCTGCTATTAATTACTTTCTTCCTGCAATTCTTCCCTGACCTTATAAAAAAAGGCCACGTATATATTCTGCAAACGCCTTTGTTCCGTGTACGCAATAAGAAAAAAACAATCTATTGTTATAGTGAAGAAGAGCGTGTCAATGCAATTAACGAACTAAGCCCGAATCCGGAGATCACGCGATTTAAAGGTTTAGGAGAGATTTCACCGGACGAGTTCAAGCATTTCATCGGTAAAGACATGCGTCTGGAGCAAGTTTCTTTGCGAAAGACGGATGCAGTGAAAGAACTACTTGAATTCTACATGGGTAAAAATACCATGGAACGACAGAACTTTATTATAGATAATCTGGTTATAGAAGAAGATTTGGCATCATGAGAAAAGCAATATTCCCGGGTACTTTTGACCCCTTCACCATCGGACATTATTCGGTAGTGGAACGTGCACTCACCTTTATGGACGAAATCGTGATAGGAATCGGTATCAATGAGAACAAGAATACATACTTTCCCATTGAGAAAAGAGAGGAAATGATTCGGGAACTTTACAAGGATGAGCCTCGTATAAAAGTGATGTCCTACGACTGTCTGACCATTGATTTTGCGCAGGAAGTAGGAGCCAGGTTTATTGTCCGCGGTATCCGTACAGTGAAAGATTTCGAGTATGAAGAAACGATTGCGGACATCAACCGCAAACTGGCAGGCATTGAAACCATCCTGCTCTTCACAGAACCGGAACTGACTTGCGTCAGCTCGACGATTGTACGCGAATTATTGACTTATAATAAAGATATCAGCCAGTTTATTCCCAAAGGAATGAGGATAAGTTGAGAGTTGAGAAGGATGCAGGCGTATCTGTGCCCGGTTGTTAATACTCGGCTATTAATATAAAGTAAGATTATGAATAAGATTAAAATATACGTCCTTTTGGCTTGCCTGTGGGCAGTATCAGCCTTACAGGCCCAAAATTTCGGTTCTGAAGCCATGCGCAAGCTACAAATGGCAGAGTTCGCAATCTCCCATTTCTATGTAGACAAAGTAGATGAAGACAAGTTGGTGGAAGAAGCCATCATCAAGATGCTGGCACAACTCGACCCGCACTCTACCTACTCGGACGCAGAAGAAGTGAAGAAAATGAACGAACCTCTTCAAGGTAACTTCGAAGGTATTGGAGTTCAGTTTCAGATGATTGAAGATACCCTGTTAGTAGTGCAACCCGTCAGCAACGGACCCTCCGAAAAAGTCGGCATCCTTGCCGGTGACCGTATTGTTGCGGTCAATGACAGCGCCATTGCCGGAGTGAAAATGAGTACGGAAGATATTATGAAGCGTCTTCGTGGTCCGAAAGGCTCTAAAGTCAACCTGACTATCGTTCGTCGTGGCGTGCAAGATCCTTTATTGTTCACTGTGAAAAGAGATAAAATACCTATCCTTAGCCTCGATGCTTCTTACATGATTCAGCCTAAAACAGGTTATATCCGCATCAACCGCTTCGGAGCAACCACTGCCGAAGAATTCAAGAAAGCAATGACAAGCCTTCAGAAACAAGGTATGAAGGACCTGATTCTCGACCTGCAAGGAAACGGAGGAGGTTACCTGAATGCAGCCATCGACCTTGCCAACGAATTCCTGGGGCAAAAAGAATTGATTGTCTACACGGAAGGACGGACTGCCAAACGCAGTGATTTCTACGCCAAAGGAAACGGAGATTTCCGTAATGGACGTCTTATCATCCTAGTAGATGAATATACGGCTTCCGCCAGCGAAATTGTCAGCGGTGCAGTGCAGGATTGGGATAGAGGAATTATCGTAGGACGCCGTTCTTTCGGCAAAGGATTGGTGCAACGCCCTATCGACCTGCCGGACGGCTCCATGATTCGTTTGACTATTGCGCGCTATTATACTCCATCGGGACGTTCCATCCAGAAACCGTACGACAGTACTGTCGATTACAACAAGGATCTGATAGAACGTTTCAACCACGGTGAACTGATGAATGCTGACAGTATTCACTTCCCTGATTCACTGAAAGCACAAACCAAGAAGCTAGGACGCACTGTTTATGGCGGAGGGGGTATCATGCCGGACTATTTCGTACCTATCGATACTACTCTTTATACGGATTATCACCGTAATCTGGTAGCTAAAGGAGCCGTGATTAAATTCACCATGCAGTTTATCGAAGGACACCGGAAAGAGTTGAAAAACAAATATAAAAAATTCGAATCGTTTGATGAAAAGTTCGTAGTCGATGATGATATGCTCGCTACTTTAAAAGAAATAGGAGAGAAAGAAGGAGTGAAATTCAATGAAGAACAATATCAGAAGTCGCTTCCCCTTATCAAGACGCAGCTTAAAGCACTGATAGCCCGTGACCTTTGGGATATGAACGAATATTTCCAGGTAATGAATACCACCAATGAGAGTATACAAAAGGCGCTGGAGATACTGAATTCGGATGAGTATCAGAAGAAGCTGAAACAGGGTATTCAGTAAACAATCATAAGACATCATTTTTCAGTTCGGTGGACATATATACTCACTATAGTGAAAAAATATCTATCATAAGTATCATTCATTTTGATACTCTTCTCATTATCAAAGAAATAAGTATGATAGATAGCTTTTAAAAAAGGTATCTATCATACTTTTACCAGCAAAAACAGGTTATCTATCATCTACAAAATAGCCGAATAAAGGCCCTATATGCATAAGATAGCTTGTTTTTGTTGAATAGTTTAATTCTCCCCTGCCCTATATCTATCAGATAGAACAAGGCGTATAAATACCTCAAACAAGCAGAGATAGTTTGCTTTTCTCCCTGATATAGTTTATCTTTGTTACCGATATAGTTCATTCTTCATGGCCGTGGCGGATTCCTACCACGGCCGTGGAAAGATACTACCACAGCCATGAAGAGATCTCTCCACGGCCGTGGGAAACTAATGATAAAGGCACCGGAAGACAACTATCCCTATGCCTTAGTCCAAGAATAAAGGCAGGATAACTTATAAAAGCCGCTTGATAGCAAACAAACAACAGCTATATAACACCCTCCCCCTAAGTCCGAAGATGATCGATTAGCTTTGCAACAACAGAAAACAATGTCCTTATAGGCTTGCAACGGTAAATTAAAGGTACGTAGTAATGTATAAGGCAAAAAACAAATAAATAATGGCAATACAATTTGAATTGTACAAGACTCCCCGTCCCAAGGATGAGGAAGACAAAGAAGTGTATCACGCACGTGTAGTCAACTTCCAACACATTGACACAGACTATTTGGCAAAAGAAATCCAGATAGCAACTTCTCTAACTGAAGGGGATGTAAAGTCAGTTCTCGAATCCCTAAGTCATTTTATGGGGGATCGTCTTCGGGAAGGACAAAGCGTCCATCTGGATGGCATCGGTTATTTCCAGATAAAGCTGAATAGTCAAGAACCTATCACTTCGCCCAAACTAAAAGCGAATCAGATAAAACTCAAAGCCAACATCAGCTTTAAAGCGGACGTCAAACTGAAAAAGTCTGTCAGTGTTGTTCATGTGGAGCGAAGTAAACTGAAACCCCATTCGGCTGTCCTTTCAAATGACGAGATAGACAAATTGCTGACAAACTACTTCAAGAGCAACCCTGTATTAACCCGTCGCGACTTTCAAGGATTGTGCGGCTTTACCCCTACCACTGCCGCACGGCAAATCAAACGGCTGAAAGAGGAGGAGAAGAAGTTGAAGAATATCAATACTTATTATAATCCGATTTATGTGCCGATGCCAGGATATTATGGCAAGGCGGAGATGAAGACAGATGAATAAAAGGAACAAACATAATACAGAAATAAAATGAAATCAGAAGAAATAAAAGAGCTATTTAAGCAGTTTGAGAGCATTGTTTGCGAATACAACAAAGTGGAATGTTGGAGTGCGAGAGAACTTTATCCATTGTTAGGATATTCTCAATGGCGTAACTTCCTGTCTATCATAGAGAAAGTAAAAGATGCATGTAAAAATGCCGGAGAAAATATTGCATACCATTTTGCTGACGTCAGCAAAATGGTTATATTAGGTTCAGGCGCTGAAAGAGAAGTAGATAACATCTTTCTGACCCGTTATGCCTGCTATCTGGTAGCACAAAATGGAGATTCTCGAAAGCAAGAAATTGCCTTTGCTCAAAACTACTTTGCAATACAAACGCGCCGTGCAGAATTAGTAGAGCAACGTTTAATAGAATATGAACGTGTCCAAGCACGTACCAAACTAGCCGAGACAGAGAAACTTCTCTCGGGTGTTTTATATGAAAGAGGAGTTGACAATCAAGGATTCGCCATTATACGTTCCAAAGGAGATAAAGCACTGTTTCACATGGACACCAAAATGCTAAAACGTAAACTTGGCGTACCTGATAGCCGACCATTGGCTGATTTTCTTCCGACCATCAGCATAAAAGCCAAAGACTTTGCCGCAGAAATGACCTCTGTGAATGTTCAGCAAAAAGACCTATACGGACAAACTGCCATTGAAAATGAACATGTTGACAATAATGTCGCAGTCAGAGATATGCTTGTTGGTAGAGGCATATTTCCTGAACAAATTCCTGCAAATGAAGATATTGCGGCAGGGGTATTTCTCTAAAGAAAAACGTTTTAACACATTCTTTATAAATCTGATTTATAATAAAGGAGGGGAGGAACCTATTAAAACAGAGCCTGTTAGGCAGCATCTATAAAAAGGATTTACAAGCAGCAGTCGTGCGAACTAAGTCATTCCCTCAATTCTTCAGTCATTGTTTTTAGTAATGACCTGCTGTCACTTAACGGCAAATCCGTAGCTAAATCCCAACTCATCATACCTTTCAGCTTCTGTTCCTTTGCATAACGGGTTTTGATACGAATGTTATCCTGACCGTCAAACACATAAGTATCTCCCTGATAGATCACTTCATTCTGTGCAGGACTCGTAACCAATCCATTCTGTACAAAATTGAAATAAGCCTCTGTCTTCTTTGAATTATCTTTGGTCACCCCATAAAAAGGAACTCCTGCTACCAGTTTTTCCCTCGGAATGCCATACTCCAATACCATCTGTATATCCGAACAATATTTCTCTATCGGAAAACGAACCGGTGAAGGACCATAGCACTGAAGTGAAATAAAATCAACAGCTTCAATAGCTTCCTTACTAATCTTATAACAAACAGGATGCAGAGATACACTGAAAAGATACTTGTCTCCCAACACTTCCCGCATCTTCAGGATAGCCAAACTATAATCTTTATATTCTTTCTCATTTTCCGCCCACTCAAAATCAAGATCAATGCCATCCAGTTTATTCTTTTCCAGTACAGTCTTTATGTTCTTTGCAAACGTCGTACGAGCGGCCTCATCGGCCACCATCGCTTTCCATTCGCCACTGGAAGCTCCCAAACGTATTTTCACTTTTGTACCTTTTACTTTTGCACGAACCGATTTAATCAAACCTTCCCAAGTGGTCACCCCTTTTCCCTGAAATACACGTGGATTCTCAAAAGACAATGATCCGTCTTTATTAGGATGAACATTCAAGAAAATAAGGTCGTCACTTGCCCGCAAGCTTTCTGTAGAGATACGACCACGGTTGTAAAAATTACCCCGCACATAAGAACTGACCATATAGTCTTGCTGTGCAAACAATGATAATCCAACAAACAAAAAAAAGAAGAATACAATTTTTCTTAGCATTAGCATAATGATTGATAATTAAAACGTTTAGATTGCAAAAATACGCATATCAAAGGGAAACAGATGTTCAAAAACAACTATAATACTTCCAAAAATCAACATAAAGTTTTCTATTCAGAAATTTACAACAGATAAATATTGAATTCTCTAACATCATCCAAAGGGATAAGAATAATATTTGCAGGTTTCTACTAAAACATAAATAAAAGAAAGAGTTCCATTTTCCGCAAAAAAAGCCTATCTTTGTTCCGTTAAGATAATAAATCACGCATAAAACTCATGCCAGGAGATTCATTTTGCATACAATATACCAACTGTACGGGATGTCCAAAAAATGTTGAGAATATCCTTGTATATAGAAACTTACCTAAAGGAGAGCATATCCCCAAGGATAAGTGTACGCAGAATTGTATGCTTTTTATGATAAAGGGCGAATTACTTATCAATAGCGAAGAGCATCCCGGAATAACGTTACGCGAGAAACAAATTGTTTTGCAAGCTATTGGCTCCAAGGTCGAAATACTGGCACTGACAGATGTTGAATATGTTGTCTACTGGTTCAACGAACTGCCTTTGCTTTGCGAAGACCGATATAAGGAAATGATGGAACAGGCGGAAGCTCCTTTGACCTACACTCCACTGATTATGAGCGAAAGGCTTTACCACCTTGTCACCAGTATGCCCGAATTCCTCGCTGAAGAAAACCCTTGCAGCAAGTATATCGACTTAAAATGCAAAGAACTGGTTTTCTTGATTACCAACTTCTATCCGCTGCCCCAACTGGGTTCATTCTTCTATCCGATCAGCACTTATACGGAAAGTTTCCACTATTTCGTCATGCAGAATTACAGCAACGTGAAGAACGTGGAAGAATTTGCGCATCTGGGAGGATATACGACCACTACTTTCCGCCGCCTTTTCAAAAACCTCTATGGTGTGCCCGTATACGAATGGATACTGGAAAAGAAACGGGAAGGAATCCTGGAAGACCTGCAGCACACCAAAATGCGAATCACTGAAATCTGTAACAGATACGGATTCGACTCCCTGTCGCATTTCGCACACTTCTGTAAAGACTCTTTTGGCGATACCCCACGCGCTTTACGCAAAAAAGCAGCCGGTGGTGAGAAAATCGGAAAGGTACAATAAACAGTCCCATCCTACTAATGTGCCAATCAGTTGCACCATGCGCGCATACTGGCTGGCATATTGACACATTGGCGCATTGATCTATTATTAAAGAATTATTTCTTTAATTCCTTGCTCAATCAATCTATTTCCCCTATTTTTGCAGTCCGTAAGAGGTGTAAAACGTCGAAATTTTAGTTCTAACAATTAAATAATTTAAATTCAATCATTTATGTGGTTAAGTAATTCATCTGTAGGAAGGAAAGTGGTGATGAGCGTTACCGGTATCGCCCTTGTCCTGTTTCTAACATTTCACATGGCGATGAACTTGGTTGCAATCATCTCGGCTGATGGTTACAACATGATTTGTGAGTTCCTGGGAGCAAACTGGTATGCGTTAGTGGCTACCGCAGGACTAGCCGCTCTTTTTGTGATTCACATCATCTACGCATTCTGGCTGACAATGCAGAATCGCAAAGCGCGTGGTAGCGAACGCTATGCAGTGGTTGACAAACCAAAAACTGTAGAATGGGCATCTCAAAACATGTTGGTGCTGGGTCTGATCGTTATCGTAGGTCTTGGTTTGCACCTCTTCAACTTCTGGGCAAAAATGCAGTTGCCGGAACTGATGCACAACATGGGCATGCACGCTGATACACTGACGCTGGCTTATGCCGCTAACGGTGCTTATCACATCCAGCAGACTTTCTCTAGCCCGGTTTACGTAGTTCTTTACCTCGTTTGGCTGTTTGCTTTGTGGTTCCACCTGACTCACGGTTTCTGGAGCTCTATGCAATCACTGGGATGGAACAACAAAGTATGGATCAATCGTTGGAAATGTATTTCTAACATCTATTCTACGATTGTTGTACTCGGTTTCGCACTGGTAGTAGTGGTATTCTTCGTGAAAACACTGATTTGTGGCGGTGCTTGCTAAATAGTAAATTGTAAATGATTAAATTGTAAATAATATTATGATCAAGATAGATTCAAAAATTCCAGAAGGCCCGGTGGCTGAGAAATGGACCAACTATAAAGCTCACCAGAAATTGGTGAACCCCGCTAATAAACGTCGTTTGGACATCATCGTTGTGGGTACGGGTCTGGCAGGTGCTTCTGCCGCTGCTTCACTTGGTGAAATGGGTTTCAGAGTATTCAATTTCTGTATTCAGGATTCTCCCCGTCGTGCACACTCTATCGCTGCACAGGGTGGTATCAATGCTGCAAAGAATTATCAAAATGATGGTGACTCGGTTTACCGTCTGTTCTACGATACTGTAAAAGGTGGCGACTATCGTGCCCGTGAAGCAAACGTATATCGTTTGGCTGAAGTGTCTAACGCTATCATCGACCAATGTGTAGCGCAAGGTGTTCCTTTCGCTCGCGAATATGGCGGTACACTGGATAACCGTTCTTTCGGTGGCGCACAGGTATCCCGTACTTTCTACGCTAAAGGCCAGACTGGTCAGCAGTTGCTGCTGGGTGCTTACTCTGCATTGAGCCGTCAGGTAAACGTAGGTACTGTTAAACTGTATACCCGCTACGAAATGCAGGATGTTGTCATCGTTGACGGACGTGCCCGCGGTATCATCGCAAAAAATCTTGTAACAGGCGAATTGGAACGTTTCGCCGCTCACGCTGTAGTAATCGCTACCGGTGGTTATGGTAACGCTTACTTCCTGTCTACTAACGCTATGGGTTGTAACTGTACAGCTGCTATCTCTTGCTACCGCAAGGGTGCTGTATTCGCAAATCCTGCATACGTTCAGATTCACCCGACTTGTATTCCGGTACATGGCGACAAGCAGTCTAAGCTGACTTTGATGTCTGAATCTCTCCGTAACGACGGTCGTATCTGGGTTCCGAAGAAGAAAGAAGATGCTGTAAAACTCCAGAAAGGCGAAATCAAAGGAAGTGATATTCCGGAAGAAGACCGCGACTATTACTTGGAACGCCGCTATCCGGCATTCGGTAACCTAGTTCCGCGTGACGTTGCCAGCCGTGCCGCTAAAGAACGTTGCGACGCTGGTTTCGGTGTAAACAACACAGGTTTGGCCGTATTCCTCGACTTCTCTGAAGCTATCAACCGTTTGGGTATCGACGTTGTTCTTCAACGTTATGGTAACCTCTTTGATATGTACGAAGAAATCACTGACGTTAATCCGGGCGAACTGGCTAAAGAAATCAGTGGTGTGAAATATTATAACCCGATGATGATTTATCCGGCTATCCACTATACAATGGGTGGTATCTGGGTAGACTACGAACTGCAAACCACTATCAAGGGTCTGTTCGCTATCGGTGAATGTAACTTCTCCGACCATGGTGCAAACCGCCTCGGTGCTTCTGCATTGATGCAAGGTTTGGCTGACGGTTACTTCGTATTGCCTTACACTATCCAGAACTATCTGGCAGACCAGATCACTGTTCCTCGTTTCTCTACCGATCTTCCTGAATTCGCTGAAGCTGAAAAAGCTGTTCAAGCTAAGATCGACAAGTTCATGAGCATCCAGGGTAAAGAATCTGTTGATTCTATCCACAAGAAACTGGGTCATGTCATGTGGGAATATGTAGGTATGGGACGTACGGCAGAAGGCCTGAAGAAAGGTATCGCCGAACTGAAAGAAATCCGCAAGGAATTCGAAACGAACTTGTTTATCCCCGGTTCTAAGGAAGGTATGAACGTAGAGCTTGACAAAGCAATCCGTCTGTACGACTTCATCACTATGGGTGAGCTTGTTGCTTACGATGCATTGAACCGTAACGAAAGTTGTGGTGGTCACTTCCGTGAAGAATACCAGACTGAAGAAGGAGAAGCAAAACGTGATGACGAAAACTTCTTCTATGTAGCATGCTGGGAATATCAAGGTGATGATGAAAAGGCTCCGGTATTGCACAAAGAACCGCTGGTATACGAAGCTATCAAGGTTCAGACTCGTAACTACAAGAGCTAATCGGTGAAGTTAAACATTTAAAAGAATTAGAAGAAAATGGATAAAAATATATCATTTACACTGAAGGTATGGCGCCAAGCTGGTCCGAAAGCTAAAGGTGCTTTTGAAACCTACCAAATGAAAGATATCCCCGGTGATACTTCCTTCCTCGAAATGCTGGATATTCTGAACGAACAGCTCATCAGCGAAAGAAAAGAACCGGTAGTATTCGATCATGACTGCCGCGAAGGTATCTGCGGTATGTGTTCTCTTTACATCAACGGACACCCGCACGGTCCTGCAACAGGTGCTACTACTTGCCAAATCTATATGCGTCGTTTCAACGACGGTGATACCATCACTGTTGAACCTTGGCGTTCGGCTGGTTTCCCTGTCATCAAAGACTTGATGGTAGACCGTACTGCATACGACAAGATTATGCAAGCTGGTGGTTATGTAAGCGTACGCACAGGTGCTCCGCAGGATGCTAACGCTATCCTGATCGCGAAACCTATCGCTGACGAAGCTATGGATGCTGCTTCTTGTATCGGTTGCGGTGCTTGTGTAGCTGCATGTAAGAATGGTTCTGCTATGTTGTTCGTTTCTGCAAAAGTTAGCCAGTTGAACTTGCTGCCGCAAGGTAAACCGGAGGCTTTGCGTCGTGCAAAAGCTATGTTGTCAAAGATGGACGAACTGGGATTCGGTAACTGTACAAACACTCGTGCTTGTGAAGCTGAATGTCCGAAGAATATTTCTATCAGCAACATCGCTCGCTTGAACCGCGACTTCATCATCGCAAAATTAAAAGACTAGAAATTGCTAGATTTCAATAGCGAGAGCTTAATTTGATTAATGACAGAATCCCCTGCCGGCTAGTCCGACAGGGGATTTCTTTATGTATGAGTAGATCACAATTATTATTAATACGGATCAGTAACATGAACTTTTAATTCATAAGTTTCACCGATTTCACCTTATAGCCAGAACTGTTATGAATGAGAGAATTACGGGTGAAAGCGAGGATTGAAATAAGGTAAAATCATTCGTTACCACTTTCACCTGTCTTATTAAAATATCCCTTGAGCTAAAACAATTATCATTATAGCTAATCCGGATATGCTTATAGCAAATCCGCTTTCAGGTATTAATGAGTGAACTGTGCGGATGTAATACTTTGGCCACCAGGTCTTAACACCTTAGTTCTCATGTGTTAATACTTGAGTTGTTGCATCTATATATCCAGCATCTTGGAGCTATATATCCAACACCTTGGAGCTATATGTCCAACAGTCGGTATGAATAAACTCAATAGGTGAAACCGGGAAGGTTCAGTTTCGCCTGAATTTCTCCCTTGCTTTCACCCGCTGTTACCTTATTCATCGGCATTTAGAGAATTGGGTGAAACCGGTGAACCGCAATTATCTTACATAGTTGCATTTATGAAATGTCTTGCCTACGTAAATTACGTGGAGAGGCACCAAAAGATTTCTTGCAGAAATTAGAAAAATGGGGTAAAGATTCAAAACCATATTTATAGCATATCTCCGAGATGCTACATTTAGAGTTGTTCAAGTCGTCCAGAATGCCCTCTTTACGTCTCGCCAGCATCCATTCATAAACAGGTTCATGAAAGACGTTATTGAAGATACGACGGAATGTACTAAGGGTATATCCACCCAATTGTGCCAGTTCTTCCACTGTCTTTACTTTCTTATAGTTTTGAATAACGAAGTATTGGAAACTATTTACATATTTAGAGAGTGGATGCACCAAGCTCGAAAGATCATAATCGGAATAATAGTATCCCAATACAAACGCCAATTCTTTTCGTTTCAGAGATAGCAAATCCCGACAGACTTTATCTCCTTTCAAATAAGTAATAGACCCATTGAGGAAATATTGCAGTTCTGGAATTATTTTTAATGGAGTATAAATAAGTGGAGGAGATACTTCCTTCATGATATGATTGAAACGGAAATCACAAAACAGTTCGGGCTGAATAAAACGATAATAAATGCACTCACATTCAGTCATAGCAAGCATCTCAAACATAGAACCAATGGCCTGAAGGATAAATTCACCTTCCTTAAGCATTGTCCCCGCATATTCCTTACTATTGACCAGTATTTCTCCCTTCATCAAAAAAAGGATAAGATTTTCTTCACACTTTTGAGCCGGTTTATGAAAACCACGCTGATAAATCACATGAGTAATGGCATTACTCACCGCTTTTGGACATATTTGACAATCCCAGGTTCCTTGACAAATAGATGGCATACGCTGACTGTGTTTGTGTTTGTTTATGCTGCCAGCAAAAATATATGAAATCTTTCATATTGCCATAAAAAAAGAGAGAAAAGTGAAAAAGAGGTTATGTTATATCGTTATATCAAAATAGAACTGTATAATTCATTAATTTTATACAGTTCTATTTATCAATCTAAACCATAAATTTCAAGATTAAACAACCCAATCAAAGACATGCCAAATGCTGTCCACTTCTATGCTCTACTCCCCTTATTCAACATCTTTATTTACTGGAGTATCATCATCATTCGCCCATGGGCCAACCTCTGGAGCAAAAGTCATGGTAGCTGCATTGTTTGCCAATTTTAAAGTATAACGAACTTTCTTACCTGCTTCCCATGCAGCAGTTTCTTTTAATGGAATTACTGTATTTTCTGATTTCGAAATCTCCGTTTCTCCATTATAAACAGAATAACTTATTTTAATTTGGGCTGCATCTGTCATTGCCTGTGGCATTAACATTAAAATACCATTTTGTTGGTCAAGCTGAACAGCTGTCGTAGAACTTGAAACAGAAGCATTTGATGCAATAGTATAAGCATATTTTCCTGTTGTTTCACTGCCAGCAGTCCACTTACCTGTTTTAAATGAATAAACGCCACTCTCTGCAACTCCTTCAATTGATACAGAGCTTATTTTATACGTACTATTGTCAGCTCCAATTACAGAAAAATTGACTTGTGTAAGAGCATGAGTAAAAGTAAGCTGAAGAGCCTCTGCCATTTTCTTCTTATCATTAGCTTGAGCTACAACAAAATCCTTTTGGGATTTGACATCAGAAGCAATAGTATATTTCAAAGTAGGAAGTCCTGCCGAAACACTATATTCTGTTACAGCATCGTCTGTTGCATAAGCAAAAAACTGTACATAGTCATTTAGTGGCCAATAATATGTACCAGTAAAGATCCAATTCTCTCCTGAAGAAGTTACCGCCAATCCCTCAGGTATAATAGAGTTAGTTAATTCTAAGCCTTCAGAACTAATAATATTAGCACCAGTATTATAAGCATATACAGTAAACCCACTACTCCGTAAACCCGTAATATCTGTCACTGCAGCTCTTGTTGTTTTACTTACAATTGTATTAAATACAATTTCGGATTTTAGTCCAGTACTTTCAAACTCTTCATTTTGTGAGCAACCCGTAATTGCTAAAGCAGCTGTTACTGCCAATAAAATTTTCTTCATAACTGTATTTTTTAAGTTTATAATATTGTTATATTTTGTTTATAGCATTTATTTAATTCACGGGTAACTCAACATTATCTTCGGGCCCCCATTCATCAACATTGCCGCCCATTCCTCCACCTCCATCAGGATTCGGTGGTGTTTCCGGCTTATCAACCTCAATCTTATCATCAGGCGGTAACTCAATCTCCGGTGGTGGGGTTGGTTTTCCATCTTCCCCTGTTCCAGCATTTTCAAGTGTACCTATTATTTCAGTAACATCAATTGTTGCTTCCTGAACTGTATTATCTGTTTTGATAAATTTCAATATTAATATTATAGCATCTTTCTCACTAGAAGTTTCTCTCTCTGATGTTGACATTCGCGTCGGCATTGTCATTTCCTTTACTTGTTTGAAAGCGGTGAAAGATGCCGTTACCTTATTGTCTCCCTTCCTTACCTCAAAGTAGATAGGTTGTGAGCTACATACTCCACGACCTTTGCCTATACAGTAACAATCGGATAATCCATCAATGCTTCCTACCACTGTTGCAACATACTCCAAACCTTTAGCCTCTACTGCAAAAGAATATTTCTTCACCACAGATTCCAACTTCCAGTCTAAGCGAAGCACTTCTTCACTCTTCTCTATTTTCAGCTCATCTATATTCAACACATACAATGAATCCGGTGACCAAACCATCTTTTCCGTTCCTTCAATCCCTAAACCATTACAGTTTCCCGTATAGGCTTCTATCGTTTCATAAGACTCTTCGCCCCTGATTCGTATAGATTCCGTGTTATAGTTGTAGGCTACTACCGAATACCTCCCCGGAGGAACTTTCATTTCTCCACCTCGTACCGAAAGGTATTTATCTACTTTCCTGCCATCTCCGTTCTTCGGATAAAAAATCACCCGAACTCCCTCCGGCAGTTGATCTGTCACTCCATCCCAATCCAGCTTTATATCTACCCCACTTACGGGATAATCATCCAATATATCGCGACGGCTACATCCAGTTAGCATCAGCAGCGAGGACAAAAGCACAAGAAACCCGTATCTTGTATTTCGCATTACGCCCTCCTATCTCTTTGTTGTTATCAACCATACCAAAGAAACTTTCGCCTTGGTAGGACCAATAAAGTTATAACGCCCACTATTTGTCCATACAATATCTCCCTCATAAGGAGTATATTTTTTATATTCTGTTGTCAAATACCCTATGCCAAGACTGAATTCAAGGGAAAAATGCCGTGCCAATTGCCGTGCATATCCATAAGTCACTCCCGCAGCTCCGTAATACTTACCTTGATAGCCGTCTCCACGCAGCTGGAAGTCATATATCCCGCCTTCAGCATAAAGTCCGATAAAATGTCCGGTCAATCGGTCGCGTTTCTGACGGTTTCCCAGCCAACAACGTCCTTCCATCCCTCCCGAAAGGAGCTGATAGCAGAAATCATGTTTGCTATTCAGCCACCACGGACATTTATATTCAGTATTCAAAGACCACCTCTTGCCCATCGGAATTTCCACTTCTATATTTGGCGCCAATGCCAAATCATATAACAGATTATTCTTCACTGCAAGTACAGTTTGGCTTTTCACCGGCCCTTCTGCCTCCGATATATCGACCTCACAGGCCTGTTTTTTTTCACTTTCTCCCACAGGCTTATCAGGTTGATCTTTCGGAAGCGCCTCTTCCTGCTTTGAAACAAACAACCCGGAGACAGAAGATACCGGTTCAAAAGCCTCTTTACCTAATTTCGAAGTTTCTCCGACAATCGTAATAACCGATCTCCGCAGTTCTGGAAAGATATTGTGAACAATGTATCGGTAAGCAATTCCCCGATTCAATTTTCGCAACAGTTGTTTCCGTTTATTGACATCATTCTTATGATAATCAATCAATATCAGCACTTCTTCCCGATCTGGTAAGTTAGAGTCGGATGCCACCAACTTACGAAACTCCGACCAATCCTCTCCCCCTGAAAAAAAATGAATCTTATCAACACTAACATCCGAATTATACCGTTGTAAGAATTCCTTTATCGAATCATTTCTCCGAGCAGCCAAACTTCTATTATAAGATTCATCACCATCAGGAGAAACAAAAGTTTCCACATTCAGCGCTGTTATATATTTCGTATTTAAATTTCCGAGAAGCAAAGAATCTAAAATTATAATTACCTGATTATTATTCTTATAACTAAGATTCACTTTCGCTTCATTCGCATCAAAATATATCACTGCCCGCCGGATTGTATCATTCGCAACAGCGAAAAATGGAATCGAAGCATACCCACTTTCTGGAAGGCTTAATAAAGCCATAAGAATAGTCAATATATAGATACCATGTTTCATTGTCGTTCGTTTCTGATAACAAATATAGAAGTTAGAAAACAAATCGAATCATACTTTTAGAACAAAAACAAAGGCATGAAAGGTTCTGTGAAACGATTGAAACTATTTTGCAAGTTTTGAGAGTTTAAGGTCAATAATAAACAGAAAAAGGAAGTTCTGACAGGCGGCTTTTCCACATACACATGGATGCCAAGCTTCATCTCCTCTATACAAATCGGGAAATAACTATGATCGGGAGTCGCCAGGAATTTTCTACGAGATATTTTATCCCCACCCAAAAATTTCATTAAAGAAATCATGTATCAAAGTGGGTTTATGAATAGATCACATTTCTATAAGGAGTGTACAAAGCGGATGGGAGTGGCACCTAAAGACTACCGTTTGCATAATAAAAAATAGAAAAGCTACAAAGGTCTCATATACTAGCAGCAATATCATTCCTGATCTGCTGAATTGCAAGAAGCAATCCAGGTAGATGCACTTTTACTATTTTAAAAATTTCTTCGGGGTCAATAGATAAATATTCATGAGAAATAATATTGCGCAGTCCAATGATGCTCCTCCATGGAGTACCGGCATAATTTATCAATAATTCATGATTAGTCAGGTTATCTATATTCTTAACAGTCTCACCTATGGTTTGCAAACGCATACAAGTCGCATCAAAAATATCCATCTTATCAGGAGAAGCTAAGAAATCATTTACAGAAATGACACTACCACATCTTTCTATAGTTGTATTAATACGTTCTTCTACAAAAAGAAGCATATCCAATAGTCAGCATTAGATATAGATTGCATCTTTCTCTATATGATTGCGAAATAAACTACGCATAATTGCGGTTAAAGACACGACATCCACTTTTGCATTAAAACGCTCTTCTAATGACTCTTTTATTTCCATTCGAGTAAAATAATCCGGATCTTGAAGCTTTACACAAATATCAATATCACTATCCTCTTTCTGCTCACCACGAGCCACAGAACCAAAAAGTCCCAACTTTTCAATTCCATATCTCTCCCCAAATTCTTCCTTAAAATTCCGGAGAATAGCGATTATTTCATCTTTTGTTTTCAATTGACACTATTGTTATAATGCAAATATTAAAATTTATATTGGAATTAGCAGATTCTTAATCATATTTTGTAGTATCACTAATTAAAAAAAGATGCACAGGTCATCGAATTTTCATCGATCCCCTGTACACCTGCTACTCTAAATTCTACTTCAAAACATAAATAGCCTAATTATGCTGCCGAATCCATTATTAACAACCATGTTAGTTTTATCCATCAAAAGTACAGAACATAATTACGTAAATAGTTCAGAAGTGCCCAGAACGCCATCATCATTGCCAATACAAACAAAACGACAAGTCCGATTGCCAAAGCAATCCAATGTTGTGAATGATCATCAGAATATTCTTTATGACCATCATTAAACTTGTATATTGTCCGCACTGTCTGCGCTCCTGCCAATAACCCGAACACTCCGGCAAAAATACCATTATGAATATTTCCACCGCCACGAAGTGCCCGCTTATCAATTAAGAATTGAGGCGTCCTGCTCGCTACCACATACAAACCGGTAGCTATTAAAGTAGAAAACATCATACCGACTCCCATCATCCAATACATCAAGATACCCACAATGACACCTAACCAGATTAATTTCTTGGAACCATCAAAATGACGTTCTTCACCACTATTAATCACATCAGTCAATGAATTTAAGCGTTCTATGACATCAGCATCAGTAGGACACATACCGATAACCTGATCAATCAAAAGAACAGATTTCTTAATTTGCTTCATCTTTGTCGGCTTTCTGAATTCATCATCATCTGTTTTTTCAATCACCGTCCAAGTAGCAAATGCCTCATCCATCAGCTTCCACGCCTCCGTTATCTCTTCATCCGTCATTTTCTCCGGCATTCCGGCTGCAAGGCGTTTATTCAACATTCCTTCTACCGTAAAAACCTCTTTATAACGTGCGCCCTTATACCATACAAAAAACATATGCCCCACAATAAATAAAACAACGGCAATATACAAAATCAGTTGGAGAACAGCCAATATCTTTACTCCCAAAGGAACTCCGTCATCCGCCGCAGCATCAGCTATTGCATCAGCTCCACTACCGCTTTTTACAAGTGTCAATCCATTAAAGGCAGCATCTTTTCCGCCTTTATCAAGTCCGGTAAACGACAACTTATCATCCCTATAAACGACTTTGCATTGACCGGAAATCCCGGCATCAACCTCCGGACGTCCACCTACAAAAGAAAGAGTCAGTTCATTCCCGTTCATACTCTCGACGTAAAACTCATAAGTTGCCATCAAAGATTCCCTTCCACCGGGTTCCAGCATATTCACTTCCATAAATCCATTGCATCTGGCATTCTCATTATAAGGATTCAATTGCCAATTACCATCACAATTCAATGTGAACGCAACCTTTAAATCGCCTTCTTTATTTGCTCCTAGCCAGTCACCGCTAAAAACATCTTCCTGCGCAAATGCAGTCATCGAAATAACCATCATTACAATGGCACACAAATACTTTTTAATATTCTTCATAATATAATAAAATTAATATTTCAACACCTTGGCTGCCACATTCTTAAATTGCGACATGGCAAGCCCGATAGAAGCTCCAATATAAGTAGGATCACAAATTATGTACTTCTTTCCGCTTACAGTTATATAATCTCCGTCAATGTTTTCATCAAAACAGACCGCTGTTGCCATGTGATTGGGATATTCCAACAATACAACATCAAGCCCCATAAGAGTACGTACCAAATAAGAGTATAACACAGCACGGTCTTCGCAATCGGAATAAGGATAGTAGAACAGCTCATCCACAAAGAAAGGCTTTTCATAACCAAACTGGTCACCATCTGTCTTATAATCAAAAGCTGTCTGCACGAAATTAATCAGTATATTAGCGGCTTCCGATTGTTTTTTCCCTTGTACGGCAGCTTGCAATGATGGAAGCACCGTCTGTTGTACTTCCTGACTGACAGGAGCTCCCACATAGACAGAAAAGTCACATTGCGGATAATCCTTATAGAAGGAAATAAGTCCCGAATTTACTTTCGAGCAGACTTTGACGGATGGATAAGCTTTCGCTTGCAACGTTTTCTCCACGTAAGTTCCTGAAAAGGGTTGAGGAGCAGTGATATTCATATTTACCGGGTTCTTCGCATTGGCGAAATCACGGTTGTAAGTGTAAATAGAATTAGTTTTATCCGGGGTAGTATCAAACCTGTAATAGTTTACTCCATTCAAAGTAATAAAACAGGTAGCATAAATCATGTTACTCGAAGCATAGAATAAAGTAAGGCGGTTATCCATACGCGCCACCTTAACCCTATATCCCGATTGAGAAAGGAGAAACATTTGCATAAGAGCTATTTCATCGGAATGAGTACTTCCACATAGTTCAGTAGCAACTTTCCTCGTTAACAGCAGATAGCCATAGTCATTCAGGGCATTATCCTTTTTAAAAGCCAGACAGTCGTCTATCAAAGGCTGATAGTTGCTACGCGATAACGTCTCCCATCCGGCAGAAATATCTTTCTCTGCAATCCCTTTTAAAGTGAGCCGGTTCTTCAATGAAGCATTGACAACACAATCTTTACTGTAGAACGAAAACTCTACACCGGAAAGTGAGCGTTTGGCCGGAACGGTTTCTTCAGGCTTCACTTCCGGTTTTATTTCAGGGAGCACCGCAGAATCCTTTTCCGGTTCTACAGCCACATCTTTACCTCCCGGTATAACCGGAACCGGTGTTTTCCCTTTTGAAGGAGAAAATGTCGCACTTGGAGTCACTGTCGGAATGGGGAGTCGGGTCACCTCCCCTACTTTAACCTCTTGCGGTTTTGTTGCCGGCTTCTTATGGTCAAAGCTGACCGGTTTTACAGGCTCTGGTCTTTGAGGACGTACCACCGGCTTCTGCAAATCATACTCTTTCCAGGTTTCTTTCAGGAATTCGGCAAATTCCTTATTCTGTTCGCTCACAAAATCATCAAACTCTTTTTGCTGCTGCTTCACAAAATCGTCAAACTCCTTCATGTCTTTATCTATTTGCGCAAAAAGACTAAACGGCAAACACAATGAAAAAACTACCATAGATAGTATTCGTATCCTATTTTTCCTCATTTCCTTATTATATTTTGTTGTTCTGTTATCTGCCAATCCACACACAGCTTATTATTCCGTATATCTTTGATAAAGGGGAAAATGGACAAGACAGCGACAACCTTCTCCCGATACAAACCACAACCGGAATCAGTGCCGCCATTGAAACGATCGTCCACCTGCTTGACATTTACATCAGAAAACGGATATAACAACAGCGCCTTCACTAAAGAAGACATATAGGCATTCCAAAAGGCATTCCTCATATCCATCTTCTCCAATCCGTCCTGACCTCCGAAACCGGCATCTTCATACCAACAGCCTTCTTGTGAAGAACAAATTTCAACTCCGTTCATATATGAAATTATTTGAGGAGATGACTGTGTTCCCTTAAGCTGAAACCATGACTGGTCTGATTGCTCCCTACAACTATCCGATTCCAACAATAAATTGAATTTCACCTCTTCTTCCTCAACCCTTTCTTTCGTAAACAAAAGCATCAACTCACTAACGAAATGATAAGAAAAATCGCAACTATCATTCGATGGAGTAAAAGATACCTCCAGAAATTTCTCTCCAAATATAGAAGTATATTCATGCTCAATCCGGTAAGAAACATGTTGAACGGGATGTTCGATCACTCCCAGTACAAGCATTTTGTTTCTTTGGTCTTCGTATGTATTACTGGCAGTCTCCATGGTGGAAAAAACGTCCGAGAGAAGTCTCAATTGTACCCCTTGCTGCAATGAATACAGATAAGCCGCTCTTTGCAAAGCAAGCATCCTTGCAGCTTCGGATTTCATACGAGGATCAGATATACCAACTACCCGACCTTTCCGTTGAGAAGCAAACACCCATTCCGGCAAAGTCTCCCGCTGTCCCGGTCTCCAGTCATAAGATTGGTTATAAACTGTATCAACAGGCATTGCCTGTGAAAACACATCAATACCGGGAGACAAAAGCAACTGGATAATAAAAATAACTACCCAATTATATCTTATATCCGACAAATTAAGTTTCATCATTCAATCTTCAAATAGTTGGGTAGTTATTAAAGATAAACAAGCTGCTTATTGGGCGTTTTTACTCATTTCTTCTTCAAATACCTTTTTGAACTTTTCATATTCAAAGTCAATGCGCAATTTGTCATCATTCTTAATACGATTTGCCATAGCATTCATGATTTCCTCTCCTGCCAGTTCAAGAGAGACATATACTTTGTATTTACCATCAGGAGTCTTCATGGTTTTTTCACAAATTACACGCGTACCGCTCAATTCCTGTTCCACTACCGTACGGGTCAATGATTGATAACGACTTTTGCTTTCATCATTTTCATCTTGCTGATAAGAGGAAACATAACTATCGGTTACCGATTTCACTTTTGCATTGATAGCAGTAGCAATTTCAGCCCGGGCCTCCGTCATCGCTTTTTTCTTTGCAATAGACATATCCGTAGAAAGTCCCATCGAACTAGCTCTAAAATACTCTTTGTTCGTTTGAAATTCCGGTCCCGAACAAGGAACATTAATTTCTACGTCCTGTTGCACTGCCGGTTGCTGCACTGTTTGTGTTACAGGTTTTGAACTACCGCAACTTGTCATAACAACAATGGTTAGCAATGCTGTTCCCAATAAATTAATTCTTTTCATTTCAAGTCTTTTTTAATGTTAATATATGATTCATTTCAAGCCTCTCAACTTCACTATATTATTTTTGAAATCCTTCAATTGCAGCAGTGCCATAGATTGCAACTTACTTACCTCAATAACCATCTCCGTAGGCAGATCAGGCACAATGAGCGCAGTGACTCTGCGGTCATTGAACTTAGACCCCAGTTTGAGACTGACAATCGGAGATTCTTCACCTTTTTCGTTTATAACCGTCAGATTTCCACTATATAAGTCCACTTCGCAATCGTCAGCATTTGTATTCACAATCTTAAGATGTATCCTCGATTTGTCTCCCAAAGTTGCAAGTTTGTCAAATTCAACAAAGACACCATCCAACCATTCAACCCGAATTGCCTTTTGATTCTCTGGTTTGGCGGACTTAACCGGAACCAAAGGAGCAGGAATAACTTCCGGCACCACAACAGGGACAGATATAACCGGATCAGCTTCTTTTTCCGGTACGGAAGCACCGACTACCGGAACAGGAACATCCGGCAACATCTTCTGTCTTTCCGGAATCTTTCCGGTTCTGTCGAATGTTATTTTCTTCAATTCACGCGCAAACTCCCGGTTCAACCGTTTTATCAATTCACGCGCCGCCATATTCTTGCCTTGAGAAGCGGACTTATTTTCAGGTACTAATGTCCGTTCATCATTAATAGAATAATTCAATAGGATTTGCCCCGTCCGGTTATTTTCTATTTTAATCCCCAACGTAGAAAAGAATTCGATGAAGTTGTACAGTTCACCCGGAACGGTATTGCCTTTACGACACTTATTATCCAATGTAACGATAATGTCGGCTTCAGAAGGAGATGCAACTACGTTAAAGAAATGATTGTTCAGCAAACTCTTCACAGTTCGTTCCACCGTCTCTATATCGCTCTGCGCACTTCTAACATAAGCAGAAGTCTGTGTCTGCGCCGTGTTGACAGTCAACGTTGCTCCGGGAAGAGAAGAAAGCATTTGTTTGAATAAAGCTGCATAACTTCCCTTCCGGAACAAGCTGAACACATCATCAATTAATGAAATTCCAATTTCCTGCTGTGCCTGTTTAGAAGTAATATTGCGCACATAAAGAGCGGCAACTCCCGATTCGTCGGTGGGAGACATGGAAGACAAATCTCCCGACCCGGAAACAAACTCGGCTTTCAACCGGATATTCCTTAACGGATTTCCATTACGGTAAACACCTATAGCAATAGGCTCCCTTATACCTTGAAACGGCGTGGCTGAAACGGTTGCCGGATTCAGAACAATCGTTATTCCATCAAATACTCCAGCCAAAGCCGCATATAGTTCAGTCGCCAGATTAATTGTCTTTCCTTCGTAAGAACAGAACAACTCCTGATTAAGCACCGGGCGTATAGCCTCCATTCCATTTGAGAATAATTCAATGGCAGTCATTAAATCTCCCTGTTGTAAAGTAATGTGTCCCTTATACCAAAAATCGAAGCCGTTACGGATTGCCTTCTGACGACGTGCTTCCACCAAGGCCGCATAATCATCCTTATTCAGTTCATAATAAACCCAATACTCATTGTCACTTCGCCAGGAATCCACCAGACGAAAGTTCTCTATTTCCGCCCGGGCTTCTGTACGAATACTTTCTGCGAAGGTTTGTTTCACATTACCATCGTCCTCCAACGTATTCAACAAAGAATTGGCGGCAATCACCACTTGAATTTCAGATACAAGGTCAGACAAAGCGTTTTGCTTTGCCTTTTGCTGATAATCCCCTCCCGATATTTCAGCCATTCCTATTCCGATATAATTTAAACCATCAACAGGATGCTGTTTCACCCAGTCAGGACGGTTCGTTTGTTGACCGGAAAGCGGAAAGCAAAACCATGAAATCACAAGAATAAATAAAAGCCAATGTTTCATACGTCCTTGATTTATTGAATAGTCAAATAGATGGTACTTCCATCCACTCTGTGTTCACTATCTATTCCGGAATCATTCAGATAATTAACCAGATTATCCGCAAACGTGATGCAATCCATCGGCAAGCCGTCGCTGTCCTTTGCAGGAATCTGTATCGAATCAAATATCAGACTATCGTCCACAGCACCTTGAATATGGTAGCGTCCTCCCTGAGCATTCTTCCTCACCCAGTTGCGTATATGCGCCGAAAGAGTAGTGCTCCCGTTTATCCGGCTGTTCATCGTATTGACAGCGTTATCAGCAAGACTGACCCGAAGAACTATCGTATTTCCCTGTTGGACTCTCCGGGCAAACTCCTTTGAAATATCTTTCAGAAAACCATCCAAAACATCCTGTGCCGCATACGCACATAGTTTGTCCACATCTGTTGTCCTAAAGCGGTTCGTCCAGCTTTTCCGGCTGGCTAAATCAATTCCTGTAGCGGTCTCACGAGCAGTCATAATCAATGATACCCTACTACCTGAGGTTGCCGATATATCTTTCTGCAAATCAACAATCACATATACATCTGCCCCCGAATTCATCAACAACTGTTTATCATTGGAATCAGCATTCTTACTCTCCCATTCAGAAGCACGCAGAGTACCTGCCTGTTTTCCTTCGGCAGCTACCGTCTTCACACCAAGTTTGACGAATCCTTCTTTTACCGTACTTACCGCTACGCGAAGATCAAAATCATTTTTCAGGATACCGGCATACGAACTCCGGTCATTACTTTTATAAGGAACCACCATAATGGTTGGAAGAGCAACCTGTTGCCGGGTTTCTTCCATCGACATCTCCTCCATGGGCTTTGTCATCAATTTGTTCCGTATCAAATCCTTTTTAAGTGCACCCAGTAAAATTTGGGCCGTAACCGTACCCTTATAAAGTCTGGAAGATTGTCGCACCGGTTCTTCGACCGTCTCATAATTTTTCACAAAAAGCATATAGCGTGAATTGAAAAACTGGTTCATATAGTAAGAGTCTTCTTTCCCAACCAGCGGCCGACCGTTTTCTACTCCGTCAATACCATTCAAGAAGAGAGCGTTGAAAATCGACTTCAATGCCATAGAATATACATCTTTCTTCTTTTCTGCTATTCCGGAGGCTGCGATAACAGCCAAATTATTATCTGCTTTCACGCAAAACAGATCATTGGAGTATAGCTCCTGTGCTGTGAGATGAATAGTATATGTCGCCAGCAGGCTCAAAAGTAGTATTCGTAGTTTCATTTTCTTTTTGCTAGGAGAAAAGTTGATAATTGAAATTGATTATAATGACAAAAAGGTATCTTTCCTCGAAATGATAATCAACTTCCTTTCTTCCTTGGTAGCTCTCATGATTTCTTCCCCACCTTTGCTGACACTGCACAAAGAACGTGTCCCGCTCAACACTTCTTTCACGTTTAAGCGACCGATTTCTTTCAATGACAGTTCACCGGCAATGTCCATCTCTATGTAAACAGTAAACTTCTGTCCTTTCTGTATACCTCTTTTTGTTCCAAGATCAACGTATACAGTTTGTGCTTTATCTTTCTTTGTGCTTTCCACTTGCACAATCGTACCTTGTATCTTAAAATTCTCGTTAACAAAGTCATCCATACTTATTTTGGCATAATCCAACGTTTTAATGATTGCCTCTTCAGGAGTATCTCCTATACTTCCCGTCAACCCTTCATGAGAGAAAGCCTGAGTACCTTTGAGCGTACCATTAGAAGGATCCACAATCTTTAATGTGTAAGAAACACTTCCTTTATAATAGGGCTTTCCTTTACTGTCCGTTTTTTTAATACCCTGCATACTTGTAATATTCCCCTGAATCAGATATTTAGCTCCCAACGTCGTCATAGCCTCGCTTCTGGCAACAACATCTCCCATAGCGGAAGCTTCCTGACGCCGCCTGGCTTCGGTTTTCAATGCTTCATTAGAATCAACGTCAATCAACACGACACGATTCATTTCTTGAATACCTTCAATAATTTTATTACGCAAAGCTTCTGCTAAAATGTTGTTTATACTGCCAGGACGGGAAAAATAATCAATGTAAACGCTTTCTTTTCCATCTTCATTAGTTTGTGCATAACCTAACATCGAAATTAAGCAGATTGAGAACAATAGTAAAATCTTCTTCATGTTTGTTTTTCTTTTATTATTAATGAAATGTTTGTTTTTTAAGTGTTAAGAGTCACTGCGTGTTTCTCCGGTTGCAAAGTTAAGCACACATCAAGATCAATTGTATACACAATATTTACTACAACTATCCATTAAACGCATAGTATTATCCAAATATCAACGAGAAAGGAAAATATAAAAGGAATATTGCAGTATGTACGATAATATGAAGTATTTTTCTCTCATTCAAAATCTTTCCATCATTGTATTTTCTTCAGTTCCTTTGAATAAGTATAAAATAGCATTTGTTATATCCGCTAAAATTGTTACATTTGTCGAATAAAAATTGCTTCCCAACAACAATATACATGGAAACGGATTTAAAAAAGATAGTAGGACATCGGCTGCAAATGCTTCGTATGGAAAAGAATCTTACTCAAGAACAAATGGGAGAAAAGTTGAACCTGTCAACAAGTGCCTATTGTAAGATTGAGTATGGTGAAACCGACCTCACATTAACAAGGCTGAACAAAATAGCAGAAGTGCTAAATATGTCTGCATTGGAGCTATTTAATAAAATAGATGGAAATGTGTATGTCAATAACACAGGTACAATCGGGACAAATATCGGAGTCGCGAAAGATTGTAGCACTGTCCGCATTGAAGCTGCAGAGGATCTCCGTGAACTAATCAAGGCAAACAGCCGGTTTATCGAGATATTGTGCAAACGCATAGAACTTTTAGAGAATAAAGTACTGGTATAGTAACATACTCATAGAATTATTACATTAAGGTAACAATAATGAGAATGCACAGATCACCGATTAGTTATCGATTTTCTGTGCATCACTACTATTTTAAAAACACTTTTAAGACACCCTACTAAAATTCTTTATTAGGTGTAGCTTATACCCTAACTCTTATAAAAGGTTTACGCAAAGATATCACTCCGTAGAATATAACCGATTACATCTCCTTTACGTACATTGGTACCTTGTTGCGCACATATTTCCACCACACGTCCGGTAAATCCGGTCAGAATCTTTTCATATTCTCCCCATGGGGTAGAAAGATAACAAAAGACTTCATCATGCTGATATTTACGTCCGATGAATGGAGCAATGGATGGTCCCTCTACGGAAACTTCCCAAAGTACCTGCCCGTTATCAGGAGCAATGACCGGGTCTGCCTTGGCACGTTTCAATTTCTTAATTTCCTCTTCCGAATATCCGTTCTTTGCCATTGCCGCATCTTTAGCATGTTGTAACTCTTCCTCAAAACGCTTTTTGGCAACCCCGGACTTATAATCACGATACTGGCGATCGTGCATGGCCAGTTCGAAAAGTTCCTCGTCATCCTCTCCATATTCCCAGCCATTTTCATCCATTTCCTTTCGATATTCATCCAAAGCATCCGGATAATTCAACTGCGGGTCGGTATCGACAAATTCATATCCTTTAGATTTCGCCAACTCTACAATCTCCGGTGCGAGCTTACCCGGAAGACGTCCACTTTTACCCAGAATCATATCCCAAGTATGGTTATCTATCATTGTCCAGCGATCTTCCCCTTTTACCTGCTGCATAAGATTCATTAATGCAACATTCTTCACATACTGGCTGAAAGGAGTCACCAAAGGAGGATAACCCAGCTTAGGCCATACATATTCCACTTCATCAAAAAGCATCACAAGCAGATCATCCAGACTAAGTTCCGGCTCATTCTTACTCCTTAATATCATATTGATACCGGAATGTACTCCTTTCAAGTCTGCCATCATGGAACCCATCATACCACCCGGCAAACCACATTTCAGTAGAAGTGAAGACATGTATTTATTGGTAGGATCCATAAAATAACCCAGAAAATCATCAATGAATTCTTGCGTCATAGCACGAGCTTTCATATATGCTTTCATATTTATGTCGGGAACCTGGAAACCTAAATCTTTCAACATAGCCTGCACAGAGATTACGTCCGGATGCACTTTACCCCAAGACATCGGTTCCATAGCCACATCAATGATGTCCGCACCATTTTCGCAAACCTCAAGAATAGAAGCCATAGACAATCCCGGTCCGCTATGACCATGATATTGAATCAATATATCCGGATGTTTCTCCTTGATAGTCCTGACCAATTCTCCTAACATACCCGGACGACCGATACCCGCCATATCCTTCAAGCATATTTCAGGTGCACCGGCCTCAATCAGTTGATCGGCAATTCGGGCATAATACTCAACAGTGTGTACGGGAGAATAGGTGATACACAGAGTTGCCTGCGGAATCATACCTGCTTCCAAAGCATATTTAATAGAAGGAATGATATTTCTTGTTTCGTTCAGTCCACAAAAGATGCGTGTGATGTCCACTCCCTGCGCATGCTTGACTTTATACATCAACTTACGCACATCTGCCGGAACCGGATACATACGCAACGCATTCAATCCGCGATCGAGCATATGCGTTTGAATACCCGCTTCTTTAAAAGGTGCGGTAAAAGCACGGACGGCTTTATTAGGATTTTCACCGTACAACAGATTCACTTGCTCAAAAGCACCGCCATTCGTTTCAACTCTGGCAAAACAGCCCATCTCAATAATCAAAGGAGCGATACGAACAAGCTGATCAACCCGAGGTTGATATTTACCGGAAGATTGCCACATGTCCCGATAAACAAGACTGAATTTAATTTCCTTTTTAATCATAGCCAATAATAAGTGATTTTTTCTTCGGTTAACTTCACATATACAAATATAAAGGTTTAAACTGACATATAGTCAAACAATCACCTTAAAAAATAGATATAAAGAGATGTTTAATATCATAATGCAAGAAAACCACCTCCACATAGATCCATTTACTATAAATAACAAATCAAATTGTTTTATGTTCGCATTTATTCTTTTAAGAATACTAACAAGTCTATTAGTAACAACATTGTTAGTAACAAACTTGTTAGTATTTCAAAGAATCACTATATTTGCCCAATAAGAATAATAAAGAATAGTTATGGAAAAGCCGTTTGTTTTTGGTGTAGCCACTTCCGGAGATAACTTTACAGATCGCGAAAAAGAGACTCAACGTTTACTCCTAAACTTTGCACATGGTGTAAATACAGTGCTTATTTCTCCTAGAAGATGGGGAAAAACATCACTAGTTAAGAAAGTAGCCCAGCTATCACAAGATAGCAAGAGAAAAGTGGTCTACATAGACATTTTTTCCTGTCGCACCGAAAATGAGTTTTATCGTCTCTTTGCCACTTCTATCTTAAAACAAACTTCTTCCAAATGGGAGGAATGGATAGAGAATACTAAACAATTCCTCTCACACATCAATCCCAAAATCTCTATCGGAGCAGATCCGATGAACGATTTCTCTATATCATTCGAGTACAACATGCAAAATAATACGGAGAATGACATCTTACAGTTACCCGAAAAAATTGCAATAGAGAAAGGAATACAGATAGTCATTTGCATTGATGAGTTCCAACAAATTTCGGATTTCGAAGATTCCAAAACGTTTCAGAAAAAGCTACGTAGCGTATGGCAATTACAACAACATGTCTCATATTGTCTTTTCGGAAGTAAAAAGCATTTAATGAACGAACTTTTTGAAAAGAAGAATTTACCATTCTATAAATTTGGAGATGCTATCTATCTCGCAAAAATAGAAACAAAATACTGGATTGAATATATATGCAAACGATTTGAAAATACAGGAAAACACATTTCTCCCGAACTTGCAGAAGAAATCTGCCGCCTTGTAGACAACCATTCGTCTTATGTACAGCAACTTTCCTGGCTACTTTGGATACGTACCATTAATACAGCAACCACAGAACAACTTTCTTATGCATTGGAAGACCTACTCGACCAAAACAATATTCTATTCCAAAGTGAAACAGAAAACCTTTCTGCCTATCAAATGAATTTTCTAAAAGCAATTGTTGATGGAATACACACTAAATTCAGCAGCAAAGAAGTCATTTCAAAATACAATTTAGGAACATCGGCCAATATTGTCCGCTTAAAAAATGCATTACTACAAAAGGAGCTCATAGAGACAAATGGAAAAGAGATAGTTCTTGCAGATCCAGTATTTGGAGTATGGTTTAAAAAAGAAATGCTTTACTGACATATATACAATAAAAGATGCACAGATTGCCGATCATAAATCGATTCTCTGTGCATCACTACTACTCTAAAGACACTTTTAAGACAAAACTAACTAAATTATGGAAGAATATATAATACCGCGCAGAAAACGTATCCCATACGGCATGATGAACTTCGCAGTAATCCGCCGCGACGACTGTTATTATGTGGACAAAACCCGGTTTATCCCCATGATAGAAGAGGCAGACAAGTTTTTCTTCTTTATTCGCCCGTGCCGTTTCGGCAAAAGTCTTACAGTAAATATGTTGCAACATTATTATGATATACTTGCCAAGAATAAGTTCGATGCCCTGTTTGACGACCTTTACATCGGAAAACACCCTACCCCCTGACCGGAACAGGTATTTGGTGCTGTATTTCAACTTCGCCGGAATAGTCGGTGAATTGCACAACTACCGAAAGAGGCTGGATGCGCATTGTGGCACCACCTTTGAGAACTTCTGCAAAATATATGCCGACTATCTGCCACAAGATACGGTGGACGAATTGATAGAAATAATAAAACCCTGGTATGACAACTACTGCTTTACGGAAGAATGTTATGGCGAAACCACCATGTACAACTCAAATATGGTGCTCTACTTCGTCAAGAATTATATTCAACGAGGCAAAGC
>NZ_JAJKHN010000033.1:0-67878 GCF_020982715.1 Bacteroides sp. 1_1_30 | reverse complement strand
CCTTGGCGCGGGCCGTTCCCCGACCGATGAGTTTTCTAGAGATAAATAATGCGTGACACAGTTTATTTTACACTACCATCATTATTGGTTTCCATTATACATTGTCTGTATTACATGGGATGCCTATTTCTCAGGCTTTGTTTGAACTATCAACACTCAGTTATTGGGTCAATCATCAGGGAGCTTGGTTTATTGCAATGCTGATACCGGTGTATGCACTAACTCCGCTTCATTACCGAATCTGCAATAAAGTAAAGAGTCCTGTGTTGTATTCTTCGTTGCTTATTGCTTTTATGGTTGTAATCTCTGCGCTGAACTATCCGGTTGAAAGTACAGGCTGTCAGATGGTGATTGATAATGTCAAACAGGTGTTGTATCATTTGCCTAGTTTCTTGATAGGTTTCATGTTAGCACCTTTTGCAAAGACAGGCAAGAAGATCTCATACTTTTGGATGAGTATTTTGCCTCTTGCACTTGTAGCAATAATGAAAGTCATGCAGTGTGGATATTGGCCGGAATTTTTGGTGTTACCTTTCGTTGCGGTATGTTGTCCGACTTTTAAGTATATGGGTAAGATCTTTTTTTCTGTACTGAATTTCTTAGGTAAAATTTCTTTGGAGTCATACTTGCTAAACGTAGTAGTTGGAACTTGGATTATCTGGTATTTACCAAATCTGTATAACTCTTCAATGAACAAGGGGTGTTATTTGTCCTACTTCATAGTATGTGTAGTAGGAACTGTGTTGGCATACCTAATACATTTGATGTGCAACAAACTGTTCTTTAAATCGAAAGAACGATAAATACATAATATGACATTAAAACATTTTTTCGAAGTATATCCTCCCAAGCGTATGTGGAGGAAGATGTGGATAGGTCTTGCTGACCTACCAATGATGCCTCAACATAGAGCTAAGTGCTTGAAAATGGCGGGAGTAAATATTAAAGGTCGTGCTATGATTTATGGTGGAGTAGGTGTTGATACGGTCTATCCTGACAGTATCTATATCGGAAAAGGTGTGCGTATCACCGCTGGCACAAAGATTCTGACTCATTATCTTGATCCATCCCAACCTGGTGTTCATTTTCGCAGAGGTGAGGTGCATATCGAAGATGATGTTTTTATAGGACTGAATGTGTGTATCTGTAGTTCGGTTACTATTGGCAAGGGAGCCATTATAGGAGCAGGAAGTGTGGTTACTAAAGACATTCCACCCTACCAGGTTTGGGCTGGAAATCCTGCCCGTTATATTAAAGACAGAGCAAAATGAAAATAGCAATTCTGATACCTACTATCAAACCAGGAGGTGCAGAGAAACAGGCTGCATTACTGGCAGCAACACTCAGTGAGGAGAATGAGGTACACTTTGTTTCATTATGGGGGAAGAAGAACCTCTCGGTGATAGTGCAAAAGTTTCTGGAGGATGCGCATGTACAAATTCATTATCTTTCTGGAAAGAGCTTCGGCAAGTGGAAGGAGTATTATCAACTGTTGAAGCAACAAAAGATAGAAATTGCATTCAACTATCTGACAACATGTGATGTGACGGGTGCAATGGTGGAGAAACTTGCAGGCGTGAAGACTGTATTCAATGGCATTCGAAACTCGCGACTGGCTCCGGCGAAGACCGTATTGGAATGGTTTGCGCACAACTTCTTTGCAGATTATACTATATATAATTGTCAGTCGGGAGCAAAACACTTTGAGAATCTGGGTTTCTGTAAGAAGAAGACCATTGTGATTCCCAACTGCTTCCCTAATATCAGCAAGCCGATAGAGCGTACTGACAAGGATATAAAGACTATTATTACGGTTGGTCGTTTTGAGCCACAGAAGGACTATCTAACAGCCATCAAAACCATAGCTGATTTGAGGAAGACAAGGCAGGACTTTGTGTTCACCATTATTGGACATGGTCATATAGAGACTCAAGTCAGAGATTGGGTAGAGGAATATGGTTTGACGAATTACACTCAGATTCTTATAGCCCCAGACAATGTACAAGAAATTCTTAAATCGGCTGATATTTATCTCTCGACGAGTCTTTTTGAGGGAACGAGTAATAGTATCATGGAAGCAATGAATTGGAGTATTCCTGTAGTGGCAACAAATGTAGGAGATAATAATCAATTGATAAAAGATTCTTGGAATGGTTATCTGATTTCAATAGGAGACTATAAAAGATTGTCAGAACATCTTCTAAAACTGTTACATGACGATAAGCTTCGCATTGAAATGGGTATACGGGGAAATGAACGTCTGCATAATTATTCTGTAGAACGTTTTGTAGAAAACTATTCAAAAGTTTTAGAAAAATGAAAATAGCATTTATAGGAGGACGTACTTTTTACCATCCAGATGGTATCGCAACATATATGTATAATCTTGCTACAGAATTAGTTAAGATGGGGCACGAACCTATCGTATATCAAGAGAGTGATCATAATGGAGAAGAATGGGTGAATGGTTTTAAGGTAGTTCATCAAAAGTCATTTAGGAATGCAGCTCTTACAAAAATATTATTGGGATTCAAATCTACAATAATGGGACTTTTCAAAGAGAAAGATATACAGGTATTCCATTATAATTGCGGTGCTCCAGCACTGATTAGTTCTATATGGCCAAGATTGCTTGGTAGGGTTTCTCTTATGCAGAATCACGGATTGGAGTTTAATAGGACAAAATATTCATTGCGTAAACGTAATATTTTGAGAAAAAAATTCTATTTTGATTGTAAAATCAATAAGTATTTAACAGCGGTTTCGCAAGAACAAACAGATTTTATACGCGAACATTTTCATAAAGATTGCCGTACTATTTCATGTGCTGTAAATATTCCACAGGAAACGTCTAAAAGCGATGTGTTGGAACGTTTTGGCATTATTCCTAATAATTATATTGTTTTTATGGGACGACTTGTTCAAGATAAGAATCCTGATTATTTGATAAAAGGTTTTATGAATAGTCAACATGGTGATAAACAGTTGGTTATTTGTGGATGTGCTGCCCCTAGATCATCATATGGCGATTATTTACATATGTTGGCAAAGGACGATCCAAATATTATTTTTACAGGAGCGATATTTGGTGCAGACAAAGATACGATACTCCGTAACGCATGGGTATTTTGTTTACCTTCTTCAATGGAAGGTCTACCAATTTCTTTATTAGAAGGAATGAGTTATGGTAAAGTTTGTATAGCTTCAGATATTACTGCTAACAAAGAAGCTTTAGGTGATTCTGGGATTTGGGTGAAAAAAGAAAATGCAGAAGATATAACTTATGCCCTAGACCGTTTATATACTAATTTTGAAAATTACGAATGGCAAAAAAAAGTTAATCGTGAACGATGCGAAAGGTTGTTTTCTTGGCCCAAAATAGCAAAGGACTATATTGACTTTTTGAGTGAATTGATAAAAAAGTAAATGTTATAATTATGCTGGATTTTTAAGTGAAGAAAGTTGGCAAGATAGAAGTATTATGAAATCTAATCATATATGAAAACAACTTTGACATATAAAATTCTTTGTCTATTGGGCTTTAAATATCCAATAGAGGATTATGGAGATGTAAGTCTATGGAAGGTATTAAAACAGTTTTTTATAAATTGGTATCATCGTCTAATAATTAATGCAATGAATTGGGCAATTTTAGAACCATTTAATCCTAGAAAACTTAGACCTGCGATTCTTCGTAAACTGGGAGCAAAGGTGGGAAAAGATGTGTTCATTGGTGACTATGTTCGTGTAGACTTGAACCATTCTGATTTGATTGAGATAGAGGATGGTGTGCACATTGCAGGTGATTGTCGTTTACTTTGTCATAAGAAGGAACTTGCAGAATATAAACAGGGAATGACTTATGGCATGATGCCTTATAAATATGGCAAAATTCATTTGTGCAAGAATTGCGCTATAGGGACTGGTTGTATTGTGATGCCAGGTGTGACTGTAGGTGAAGGTGCTGTTGTTGGTGCCGGTGCTATGGTGACTAAGGACATTCCAGCTTGGACATTAGCGTTGGGATGTCCTGCTAAAGTGGTAAAAGAATTTCCTAAGGATGATCCTAAGTATGTTTCAAAAAAATCTCAATAAGTTTCAGCAGATTTAGGTATTCTGCAAAAAACAGCTACATAAAAAATGAAAAGGGTATTGATTACAGGTGCCAACAGTTTTGTTGGTGTGAATGTGGAGAAATGGCTATTGCAGACTCCGGATGAGTTTATTGTAGAGACTGTGGATACCATGAATGAGGCTTGGAAGAAGGCTGACTTTGCGAAATATGATGTAGTGTTCCATGTAGCCGGTATTGCACATGTGGATCCTAAGCCTAAAATGGCTCCGTTGTACTATAAGGTAAATCGGGATTTGACTATAGAGATTGCGAAGTGGGCAAAGAAACATGGGGTGAAGCAGTTCATCTTTATGAGTTCAAAGATTGTATATCATGCGAGCAAGAGCCTGAAGGGGGATGTGATAACAGAAAACACAAAACCACATCCTAATGATTTCTATGGAGATAGTAAACTTCAAGCAGAGAATGGTTTGAGGAAACTTGAGTCATCCAGTTTTAAGGTAGCATTACTTCGTCCTTGTATGATCTATGGCTTAGGTAATAAGGGCAACTTACCTCGGTTGGCCTGGTTGGCAACAAAGACTCCAATTTTCCCTGCTTGGCATAATAAGCGAAGTATGATTCATGTATACAATTTGGCAGAGTTAGTTCGTCAGGTAATTCTTCGTGAATTGAGTGGTATATTCCATCCTCAGAACAAGGAATATGCAGATACCGTAGAGATAGTTCGTTATTTTGCTAAAAAATATAACAAGAAAGTATGGATTACAGTGGGAATCAATCCATTAGTTTGGTTGGGAAGTTTCTTTCTCAAATCTATTTGTAAGATGTTTGCAGACTCGTGCTATGATCAGAAAATTAGTACCTATGATTTTGAGTATCAAGTAGTGAAATTTGAGGAGAGCTTAAAAGACGTAGAGGCAAGGAAAAACATGAAGTAATGGCAAAAGAAAATAAGTATTTTTTATACGACAAAGGAAAACGATAATTATAATTTGGTTGCACATATAGCTGGTACTTTAACTTATTGAATATAACAAAGATATATAAATGGTATAATGTTTTACAAAGTAATCAAGCGGATATTTGATTTTATCTGTGCCTTGATAGGCATCATTGGTACATCACCTTTATGGATAGTCGGCATTATCGGAATCTTGATTTCCGACTGGGGACCAGTATTCTATACAGCTCGTCGTATAGGTAAGAATAACAAACCATTCAAAATGTATAAATTTCGTTCTATGCGAGTGGCAAAAGCTGTTACAGAGGCTTCTTTAAGACCTGACGAAGATCGTATATTTCCGTTCGGTCATTTTATCCGCAAGGTGAAGATTGACGAGTTACCACAGTTGTTGAATATTTTAAATGGCACTATGTCGATAATTGGACCACGTCCGGTAGCACAGGACCAATTTGAGATGTTTCGTTATGGAAAATGGAATGAGGCGGCAAAAGTGTCGGTAGGATTGAGCGGACCGGCAGCACTTTATGACTTTATCTATGGTGATCAGATCACAGATGAGAAAGAGTATATGGAAAAGGTATATCCTACACGTCGTGAATTAGAATATACGTATGTCCAAAAGGCTGGCATATTCTACGATTTAAAGATGATAGTATATACTGTCGTTTGCATACTCTATGCAGTGTGTGGTAAAGAATGCACTTGGATGTTGAATGAGTTTGTTGAGGATGCAAAGATGACAATGGATAAATGAACGAATACAGTACCGATCAGATGAATGATGATCAATGGTGTTAGAGTTTGGCGTAAGCAGAGAAAAATAAAATAAAAACAAATGCAATGAAATATTTATTAGTAGTAGCACATCCCGATGACGAAGTCCTGGGGGCAGGTGCGTCTATGTGGAAATGGTCACATGGAGGTGATGAAGTCAATGTGGCAATAATGTGTACAGAGGCAAAGGCTCGTGCGTTCCGTCCTTCTGATGCTGAATTGGAAGACGATACGGATGCAGCTACAAACTTTATCGGTGTAAGTAAAAAGTATGAAGCAACGTTCCCGAATATTGAGATGAACACAGTGCCTCATTTGAAGTTGGTACAGTTCATTGAGAGTGCTATTCGTGAAAGTGAACCAGATATTATTATTACTCATCATCCAGCTGATACCAACAATGATCATTTGCAGACTTCAATGGCTTGTCAGGAAGCTATCCGTTTGTTCCAACGTCAGCCAAGTGTGAAGCCAGTGAAAGAATTTTGGTATATGGAAGTGCCTTCATGTAGTGAATGGGCTATTAATGATGCCATGAACTTGTTTCGTCCTAACTGTTATGTTGAGGTGGGTATGGAAGGTGTGGAAGCCAAGTGCAAGGCGTTGGCAATGTACCGTGGTGTTATGCGACCTTACCCTCATCCTCGTAGCAATGAATATATTGAGGGATTAGCGGCAATGCGAGGCAGTCAGTGGGGATGTAAGTATGCTGAAGCATTTCAAGTTGTACTGAGAAGATATTAATGTGTGGTTTATGGAGTTTATGAGAGGTCTATGGGCGTTTTGTTCTTACCTCTTTGTTCCTAGAAAGGTAAAGAAGATGCTCAATAATTGAATGTATAGTATGGAAATAAATAAACAATTACTTGAAGCTCTCTTTGCAGAAGCTAAAGAGAATCCACGTTTACGTCAGAACTTCGACCTACGCACTTCATCTGCCGATACCAGTCAACGTATGCTAAACGCATTGTTGCCAGAAACTAAGGTGCCTATCCATCGACATGAAGATACTACCGAAACAGTAATCTGCCTGTGTGGTAAGTTGGACGAAGTAATTTATGAGGAAGTAGTTTCGTATGAGAAGGATACGGATGATTTTCAGAAGGGGGTAAATGTACAAGATGTAGCTCGTAAGGTTGAGTATCGAGAAGTACAGCGTATCCATCTCAATCCTACAGAAACCAAGTATGGTTGTCAGATACCTAAGGGTGCATGGCATACTGTGGAAGTGATTGAACCATCTGTCATCTTTGAGGCTAAAGATGGAGCTTATGCTCGTTAAACGATGAAAAACAGATGGAATGAATAGGAAGTACTGAAAGTGCTTTTTAATACGTTATGTTATAATTGAATATTTACAATGAGATGGAAAAATGTAGGTCCCTAGATTCATGTGACAAACATGAATCCCTACATTTAGTAGATTAGGAGCAATATAGTGGTATTGTCCTAATCTCGCTCTTCATATTAGTGTTAACACTAATATGATTTCCAAAAATACCAACTGTCTGTGAAGATCGTTGATATTTTTTTATACAATAAGCTGTGGTGGAAATCTAAAAGGAGCTATTTTTGATAAGAAATTATTTGGGAATACTCTTTCACCGCATCAAAACACGGACATCCTTTCATTGGATTCAAGTCCCGGTGTCCCACGACCAGTGCTTTCGGAAACTGTCTTTTCAACTCCCTCAACAAAGCAAGCAAAGCTCCTTTTTGCTCCAATGTACGTGTATCTTTCGGTTTCCCGTTCGCATCCAGTCCTCCCTCATAACAAACACCTATCGAATGGGCATTATGATTACGACAGTGTGCTCCAATCTTTTCTAAAGCACGTCCCCGGTGAATCTCCCCATCACGAGTAATGTAAAAATGATAGCCAATATCACGGAAACCACGGTGCAAGATATGATCCTGTCGGCAAGCCTCCGCCGAAAGGGATTTTCCTTCCGGTGTGGCACTGCAATGAATGATAATTAATGTAATAGTCCGCATGGGGTTACATGCAACTTTGTATTCCGAACACACCTCCGATGGCGGTGGCTACAGTGATAACGATTTTGAGGACTAAGCTCCATACAGAGCGGGAAGATGATGATTTACTCATACAATAACAGGTTTTAAATAAATTAATAATAGTTTTCTTTTACCACAGATTTACTGTAGGTTTGCCATAGGTTTACCACAGATCTACACAGACTCACACAGATAAATAATCGACTACTTTAGCAACTACCAATTCAATATAATCTGTGAAAATCTGTGTAGTCTGTGGTGAATCTTTTAGGCAGCCGGGTCAGGCGCCTCGCCACCTCCATCCGGTTTCGGATCAGGGTTGTCACCCGAGTCAGAACCTCCTCCGGCAGTTGTCGGTTTCTGATACTCCGCCTGCTGCTTCAACTGGCTGTCGAGCTTCAGGTTCGTGGTAGACAGATTACCGGTGGCACGAGCTTTCAGACGCATGCCGCTAATATTCTTCTCCAACGAGAATTCTTCCAGCGTATCGGCTGCCTTACTACGAATACCCACACCAAAAATGGCAAGATCATCGATTTTCACACATTTGCCATCCAGCAACAATTCCTTGATGCAATCTACCATATCCGAAAGCACACCTTTGATGACACCACCGGAATACGGTGAATTGTGCTTCGACATGTGTTCGGCAAGCTTTGCCAAATCAAATGTCTCATCGCTTACTGCACGGGCGAACCACTTACCCGCATTCAAGCCTTTCTTCTGCTGGTTCTGATAAATTTTGTAACGAATCATAAAACAATAAATTAAAGGGTTAAACATATTGTCCGGGGATTCTTTTCCCTTTCGACGATACAAAAATACTACTCCGGATCTCCCGGAAATCAGCAGTATACGGTTGTGTCTGGTAGCGGTCGGTTATTTGTCATTATAGTCGGTTATTCAATGGAAAAACGTTGGTTATATAGTCGTTTTTTGTTATTTTTGTAACAGTAAATCAGAAATATATCCATCATGAGTGAATTTAAGATACGTGCTTACGGGCGCATGGAACTGGCGCAACTCTATTCTCCACAACTAACTGACATCGCTGCCTATCGAAAAATGAAGAAATGGATCTCTTTGTGTCCCGGACTTCTGCAACGCCTGTACGACTTAGGCTACGAATCAAAGCGACGCTCATTCACACCGTTGGAGGTGAGAGTCATTGTGGATGCTTTAGGAGAGCCTTAAATAAAGCACCGCTTTACGATGTCTAAAGCTTAGCTTTACACCTCCTAAAGCGATGCTTTATGCAGGACAAACGATTGTTTCAGTCAAAACGGATGTGGTAATTGAAATGACTACTGCATCCGTAAGTAAAACAGGTACAGTAGGTACACTTTTTCCGGTTCACTCATACACACACGCACGCGCATACAACCCTTTACCGTCCATACTGATTAATTTTCCGTGTTTGGTGAGCCGTTTCAGCCAAGTGAGGGCTGTGTTTTCCTTAATTCCCATGGCAACTGCTTCTTCCAGTAACTGTGTACGAGTAAATTCATCACCCAGTTTCTGGAAAAGATAGTCACGATCGGCATTAGGACGATGGCTGACTTCTGTACTGGGGAGGAACGATAGAATATGCGTGGCATGGCAGTAGAGAGGTTCCGCAAGGCTAAGCACAGCATGAAAGTCTTCCTGTGAAATGGATACATCCCAACGAGTGATGATGTCATCTTTGCAGTTGTCGGCAGGAATCTCTTTGTCCGGTGTGAAAGGAGAGGTGGGGGAGGTCTTGAAGTCGTAGGGCTGCGGGCTTTCGAGAGCACGCAATACGGCTACTTCCGACATGATTCTGCATAGATTGACAGCCAGACGTGCCACAAAACTATACATTTCCCTTCCATTAGCTACACTGGAGCGTTCAAACAAGTCGGAAAAGACGGTGTCGATTTCTTCTTTTTGTTCATCCGTGAGTTGTAGGGTATGAATGCCGTGCGATTTTATCACGCTCAACTTTTCTTTCCATTCCAGTCCCATAGCGGTGAATATCTCCTCCCAATCTATCTCGTTGTCCATAAATTGGCTGATCCATTTACTGATTCCGCACATGTAATAATATAATTGGCGGGAGTATGATCCGTCTTCTGCCGTCGGAATGAAAGTTTGCACTTGCGACGGCGTACCCGAAATCAGGACGGAAAGATAGCTTTTCTTCACTTCCCGGTATTCCTGGTCGGTGCGGCGGTTGTAGGACAAGCGGTCGTGGTCGAACGCTTTGCGCAGGGTATCGCTCCAATGACCGTGGTCCGATCCGATGGCGGTGGAAAGAGTGTCCGCTTCCGCTTCGCAGATAAGTCCGGTTCCGTCGGAGTCCATGATGTTTTGTAGGATACCCGTACCGGTGTTGTTGCCCGAAATGAGGAACATCCTGTTAGGGGGCATTTGTGGAGCCTCCTTTTTGGTTCGTTCTTTTCCCATTGCATCATACTCGGCTTTCTCTTTTTTGTATGCTTTCATCTGTATGGCCACTTCTTTGCGGATCTCGTCGTGGATAGGTTCCACGAGTAAGCGGATGTAGGAAAGGATACCTTTGCCGGAAGCCGAAGGAGCCACTACGAAACATTGGAGGCTGGGGTGATGGTATTTGCCGCCATATAGGCATCGCACGTGGCGCGACATACAAGCACCCAGGGCAGTGAGCGCTCCCAATAACATGATGTCGTGTTGTATTGGGCTGCTCCCGGCTTTTATGATACGTTGCAAAAATTCCGGCCAGTTGTTTTTCGGAAAAGTGGGCAATTGATGTTGCGGTTCACTGCCCGGCAATAGTTCTTCTTCCCCTTCTTTATCATCGGAGATATTGTCATTTCCCACCTTATTATGCGCGCCCGTGTGTGGGGGAAATTTGCGTGCTGTACCTGCTGTACCTTTTGTACCTGTGGGATGTTTGGGCATTTCTTCTATGCAGATGCTTACTCCCGTCGCTTCGGCAAGGTGGAAAGCGGTGCCCAGGTGCACTTCTCCACGTTGGGTGTGGAGTGCGTTGGAGAATACCCGTTCGGCATGTTCGCGCTGATACTTGGGAGATACCCGGCACAGGCGGTGAAAAAACTCACGTCCTGCTTCGCCGCAATCCGTTGCGATGGCGAATGACAATTGTACGTATTCAAGATAAGTGGGAGCAATGTCCGCTCCTGCCGTTTCGACTGCTTCGGTGAGACGGCGTAAAGATTCAATATCGGTCATTTTGATTTATGATTTTTGATTTATGATTTATTCGTTGGTGGTTCTGAACAATGCTTCCGGGTCGTAACTAAGGAAACAGGATCTCACGAGGTCTTTGCCGGAGAAATCTACTTTGGATTTTGTTTCGGAAGAAACTGCTGTTACCGTATTGTATGCCGTCTCTACGTACCGCATCGCCCAACTCATGTTGTCTGTGATATTTGGGATGTCATTTGTCGTGGAGGAATAATGGCAGGGAACAAATGCCTTTACACCCAGTCCGCTGGGGCTGACAAAGGTGAGTACAGGTTGTAGGAGAGGATCGTCATAGAGCATACGTCGCATTTCCACTGCTTCCTGATAAGAGTGGAGACCGTCCACATCTACTATCACCAGGTGAGACGGGGAGACGAAATCCTTACTGCTACGGCGGGTGAATGTGCCGCAGGGGGTCACATACGGTAGTAATGACGCTTTGGCGGTTCGTATATCTTCGGAGTTGCGTACTTGTTCGGTCAGGGCTTTGAGATTCTCGTTGCAAGTAATCATTTGGAAAACTTGTTCGATGGAGACTTCGCAGAAGGGGATAAGCGTGGGAGGAGTCATCAGTCGGCCTTGTTTGTCTTTGATAGGAGCGATAGGTGGCATGAAATAGGACATTCTGTAGTTGTTTGGCATCATTTTCTTTTTGTTTCAAGTTAAAATGTTTATTTTTGCAAAAAAATATGAGTGTGTTTCAAAACACGGCGTAAAATTAGTAAATGCAAAATAGACATCGTCCCGACATGTTGGGATGAAAGTGAAAATAATTAACCGTTACGGTGTAATTTTAACAATAAAAAAGAATGGAAAATGAAAAAGGGTTATATGTAGCTTTAGGAGTTTACATAGGAGAGTTGCAAAAGCGTGCGGATTTGAAAAATGACGAAATACGGAAGAGCGTACACATCGGCCACTCTACTTTTAATGATTTAAAAAAGGGGCAAAACGCCCATTGAGTGATTACGTAAAAGTGGTGGAGTGCTGTCTGGATGCCTTCAATGAAGAGGAAGCCGGAGTTATCTGGGATGAATGGAGGAGAATGTATTTTCGATACAGGAGAAGAAAAGAGGAGGAGAGAGGAGAACGGTGAAAAAACAGATAAGGTAAAAGTGGCAGGCGGGAAAAAGTTTCCCGCCTGTGGTCTTTATGAATGGATTTTTTTGTAGCTTTGTGAAAAATAAGATTGATATGGAAGATTTGCAAAGATTATATCCTATCGGGATACAGACTTTCTTTAAGATACGTGAGGGGAATTTTCTCTATATTGACAAGACGGAATATGTGTACCGGATGACGCATTCGGCTTCCAGCTATCTGTTTCTAAGCCGTCCCCGACGTTTTGGAAAATCTTTGCTTACCAGTACCCTTCACTGTTATTTCGAGGGACGGAAGGATTTGTTTGAGGGACTGGCCATGGAGACATTGGAGAAGGAATGGATACAACACCCGGTGTTGCACTTCGACATGAGTACCGCTAAACATGTGGACAAGGAACAACTGAACGCGGAACTGGAATTGAAACTCATGGCATACGAGGAGATTTATGGACGTGTAGAAGAGGAACTGTATGTGAATCAGCGTCTGGAGGGACTTATAAAACGTGCTTATAAGCAGACCGGTAAAAAAGTGGTTGTCTTGATAGACGAATATGACGCTCCTCTGCTTGACGTGGTTCATGAGGAGAAAAATCTGCCGCAGTTGCGTAATGTGATGCGCAATTTTTACAGTCCGTTGAAGGCGTGTGATCCTTATCTGCGCTTTGTTTTTCTTACGGGTATAACCAAGTTCTCGCAACTTAGCGTGTTCAGTGAACTTAATAATATCACCAATGTGAGTATGCTGCCTGATTATGCTGCCATTTGCGGTATCACTGCTGAAGAACTCCGTACTCAAATGGCTCCCGATGTAAAGCATCTGGCTACCCGGTTGGGAATCACTGCAGAGGAGATGTTGGACAGACTGAAGGAAGATTATGACGGTTATCATTTTTCGTGGCCGTCGCCCGACGTTTTCAATCCTTTCAGTTTGCTGAAGGCGATGGCTTTGGGAGAGATCGGCTCTTATTGGTTTGAGAGTGGTACACCCACTTATATCATAGAGATGCTGCGTAAATATGCTGTATTGCCATCAGAAATTGGTGGCGAGGAAGCGTCTCCCAGTGATTTTAACGTACCTTTAGAGTTGGCTACCAATTATATGCCGTTGCTTTATCAGGCCGGTTACCTTACGATAAAGGGTGCGGATTTGGAATTTGACGCATATATGCTTGATATTCCAAACAAAGAGGTGCGTGTTGGTCTGATGAAAAGCCTGATCCCATCTTATGTGAAGAGTGACAGTCATGAGGTGAACAGTGTGGTGCGTAATTTGGCGCGTAACATTGTGCGGGGAGATATGGACGAGGCTTTGAAGCTGCTTCAGGCTTTTCTTTCCACTGTGCCTTATTGCGACAACACGGATTATGAGGGGCATTACCAGCAGATGCTATATGTGATATTCTCATTGCTGGGTATTTATACCGATGTGGAGGTGCACACACTGAAAGGACGTGTGGATATGGTGCTTCGCACGAGGACTACTCTCTATCTGGTAGAACTGAAATTGAATCAAAATGCGGAGACTGCCATGAAGCAAATTGATTTGCAGCAATATGCAGATCGTTTTACTCTTTGCGGGCTTCCGGTGGTAAAGGTTGCAATAAATTTTAGTGCGGAGACTCGGACAATTGCTGATTGGGTGATTTCAAGAGGAACGTATGCATAGTTGTATTATAATTTAAATAATTTTAAAAGAGTATGAGTAGCAAGATATACCCCATTGGCATACAGAACTTTGAAAAAATCCGGAAAGACGGTTATTTCTATATTGATAAGACTGCTTTGATTTATCAGATGGTGAAGACAGGCAGTTATTATTTCTTGAGCCGTCCCCGTCGTTTTGGAAAAAGTCTGTTGATATCTACGCTTGAAGCGTATTTCTTGGGCAAGAAAGAACTTTTTGAGGGCTTGGCCATGGAAAAGCTGGAAAAGGATTGGACTACATATCCCATTTTTCATATCGATCTTAATACGGAGAAGTATGATACGCGGGAGAGCCTGGATAGTATATTGAATTTCACATTGGAGAAATGGGAACAGCAATATGGCACCGCTCCGTCGGAAACAACTTTTGCATTGCGTTTTCGCGGCCTTATTGAACGGGCTTATGAGCAAACCGGGCAGCGTGTGGTCATTCTGATAGATGAATATGATAAGCCCATGTTACAAGCAATAGGTAACGAGGAGCTTCAGAAGGAATTCCGTAATACCATGAAAGCTTTTTATAGTGTGCTGAAGACCATGGATGGTTGTATTCAGTTTGCATTTTTGACGGGAGTGACGAAATTTGGTAAGGTAAGCGTGTTCAGCGATTTAAATAATCTCGATGACATCTCAATGCGGAAGCAATACGTGGATCTTTGCGGAGTTTCTGAAAAAGAATTGCATGATAATCTGGAAATTGAACTGCATGAACTGGCGGATGCAAAGGAGCTGACTTATGGTGAACTGTGCAATAGATTGAGGGAGTACTATGATGGCTATCATTTTACATACAATTCTATCGGAATATATAATCCGTTCAGCTTGCTTAATACTTTTAAATATAGAGAGTTCGGTAGTTATTGGTTTGAAACGGGAACTCCTACTTATCTAGTGGAGTTGCTGAAAAAACATCATTATGACTTGGAACGTATGGCGCATGAGGAAACGAGTGCCGCTGTATTGAACAGTATTGATTCAACATCGGACAATCCCATTCCGGTCATTTATCAGAGCGGTTATCTCACTATCAAAGGGTATGAAGAGCGTTTTGGCATTTATAGCTTGGGTTTCCCGAATCGCGAAGTAGAGGAAGGGTTTGTCAAATTCTTGCTTCCTTTTTATGCAAACACCAATGCGGTAGAGTCGGAGTTTGAAATACAAAAATTTGTTCGTGAAGTAGAAGCTGGAGATTATGATTCTTTTTTCCGTCGTCTCCGGAGTTTCTTTGCTGATACTCCTTATGAGCTTATCCGTGATTTGGAATTGCATTATCAGAATGTACTTTTTATAGTCTTTAAACTGGTCGGATTTTATGTGAAGGCGGAATACCACACAAGTGAAGGACGTATCGACTTAGTTCTGCAAACTGATAAGTTTGTTTATGTGATAGAATTCAAACTTGACGGGACAGCGGAAGACGCCTTACGACAAATCAACGAGAAACATTATGCACTTCCTTTTGAAGCTGGCGGCAATCGCCGATTATTTAAAATAGGAGTGAACTTTAACGCGAAAATGCGTAATATTGAGAAATGGATAGTGGAGTAATCTGTGAAATAATTGATGGAAAATCCCGGCTGAAGAAATAAAACGGCTGGGATTTTTTGTTTAGGATGTCTATTTGCCATTCTTGAAAAATATCAAATGGTAGCTATATCTTTTCCGTGTGCGATAACGTAAACGCAAAAAATAACAATTTATTATGTAGAAAAAGTTGGGGGAATGCTTCGTAGTTCACAAATTAATGATTAAATTTGCCGCGATTTGTAATGCGGAGTTTGCAAAATGACGAATAATACTATAAAGCATCTAGGTATTGTGGAAAACATACAAGGTTCTCATCTGTCGGTGAGGATTGTCCAGACATCGGCTTGCGCGGCTTGTAGCGCAAAGGGGCATTGTTCCTCGGCGGATAGTAAGGACAAAATCATAGATATTATAGATACCGCGGCTTCTTCCTATCAGGTGGGAGAGAAGGTGATGGTGGTCGGCGAAACGTCGATGGGCATGATGGCAGTGGTATTGGCTTTCGTACTTCCTTTCGTACTTCTTATATTTTCATTGTTTCTTTTGATGGCGTGGATAGAGAATGAGTTGTATGCAGCACTTCTTTCTCTGGCTGTCCTTATACCTTATTATTTCGTTTTGTGGCTCAATAAAACGCGACTCAAACAACAATTTTCATTTACTATAAAACCAATAAATAACTAAAAACATTATGAATTTGATTCTGATTGCAGTGATTTCATTGGGAGCTATAGCGCTCGTGCTGGCCGCTATTCTTTATGTGGCTTCCAAGAAATTTGCCGTGTATGAAGACCCGCGGATTGCTCAGGTGGGAGAAGTGCTTCCCCAGGCTAATTGTGGTGGATGTGGCTATCCCGGTTGTAGCGGATTTGCCGACGCTTGCGTCAAAGCCGGTTCGCTGGATGGTAAATTCTGCCCCGTAGGTGGACAACCTGTCATGGCACAAATTGCTGATATCCTCGGACTTGCAGCCGGTGAAGCTGAACCGATGGTAGCAGTGGTAAGATGTAACGGAACGTGTGCCAATCGTCCGCGTACCAACCAATATGATGGTGCGAAGAGTTGTGCTATTGCCGCTTCGCTGTATGGTGGGGAAACGGGATGTAGTTACGGATGTCTGGGGTGTGGTGACTGTGTGGCTGCTTGTCAGTTCGATGCCATCCACATGAATCCTGAAACGGGGCTCCCGGAAGTGGATGAAGCGAAATGTACCGCTTGTGGCGCCTGTGTGAAGGCTTGCCCGAAGGCGATCATCGAAATCCGTCCGCAAGGAAAGAAGTCACGCCGCGTGTATATCTCTTGTGTGAATAAAGACAAGGGAGCTGTGGCACGTAAGGCTTGTACAGTGAGCTGTATCGGCTGTGGCAAGTGTGTGAAGACTTGTCCGTTCGAGGCTATTACGCTGGAAAACAATTTGGCTTACATCGATCCGAACAAGTGTAAATCTTGCCGGAAATGTGTGGAAGTTTGTCCGCAGAATAGCATTATCGAGTTGAATTTCCCGCCGCGGAAACCGAAAGAAGAAGCTCCGGCTGCTCCGAAACCGGCTACAAAAGTGGAAACTCCTGCTGCAAAGGCTACAGAAGCTCCGAAAGTAACAGAATAATAACAGAAAAAAATACAGAACTGTATGTTAAAGACATTTTCAATTGGTGGAGTTCATCCACACGAAAATAAATTGTCGGCACATCAACCTATTATCACAGCGGAAGTTCCTGCAAAGGCTGTTATTTTGCTGGGGCAGCATATCGGTGCGCCTGCAAAACCGGTTGTAGCGAAAGGGGATGTGGTAAAGGTAGGCACACGGATTGCCGAACCTGCCGGCTTTGTTTCGGCAGCAATTCACTCTTCGGTCAGTGGTAAAGTGGCGAAGATTGATACCATAGTCGATGCCAGCGGTTATGCGAAACCTGCCATCTTCATTGATGTGGAAGGCGACGAATGGGAAGAAACAATCGACCGTAGCACCACACTGGTGAAAGAGTGTGAACTTTCCGCAGAAGAGATCGTGAAGAAGATTGCCGATGCCGGAATCGTAGGTCTGGGCGGTGCTTGTTTCCCTACACAGGTGAAACTTTGTCCTCCTCCTTCTTTCAAGGCTGAATGTGTGATTATCAATGCCGTAGAGTGTGAACCTTACCTGACTGCCGACCATCAGCTGATGCTGGAACATGCGGAAGAAATTATGGTAGGTGTTTCCATCCTGATGAAAGCGGTGAAAGTGAACAAGGCATTTATCGGAATCGAAAATAATAAGCCGGATGCTATCGAACTGATGACCAAAGTGGCTTCCAGCTATGCAGGTATCGAAGTAGTGCCCTTGAAGGTGAAATATCCGCAAGGAGGTGAAAAGCAGCTGATTGACGCGATTACCAAACGTCAGGTGGCGAGCGGTGCATTGCCTATCTCTACGGGAGCAGTCGTGCAGAACGTGGGAACAGCATTTGCCGTTTATGAAGCTGTACAGAAAAATAAGCCGTTGTTCGAACGTGTGATTACCGTGACAGGAAAGTCGGTTGCGAAACCTTCCAACTTCCTGGCTCGTATCGGTACACCGATGAAACAGTTGATTGACGCTTGCGGTGGTCTGCCCGAAGATACGGGTAAGGTGATCGGTGGCGGTCCGATGATGGGTAAGGCGCTCGTAAATATCGAGGTTCCTACTGCGAAGGGCAGTTCCGGTATCCTGATTATGAATCAGAAGGAAGCCAAACGCGGCGAAGCTCAAACCTGTATCCGTTGCGCGAAGTGCGTGAGTGCTTGTCCGATGGGACTGGAACCGTACTTGCTCGGAGCTTTGTCCGAAAACGGAGATTTTGAAACAATGGAAAAAGAAAGAATCATGGATTGTATCGAGTGCGGCTCTTGCCAGTTCACTTGTCCTGCCAACCGTCCGTTGCTCGACCACTGTCGTCTGGGCAAAGGCAAAGTTGGTGCTATGATTCGTGCACGTCAAGCTAAAAAATAACGAATATGGAAAATAAATTAATCGTATCACTATCACCCCACGTTCATGGCGGAGACAGCGTACAGAAAAATATGTATGGCGTGCTGATCGCACTGATTCCGGCTTTTCTGGTGTCTCTCTATTTCTTCGGACTGGGTGCCCTGATTGTCACGGCTACTTCCGTTGCAGCTTGTTTGTTCTTCGAATGGGCGATCGGGAAATATTTAATGAAGAAACCTACCACCACCATCTGCGACGGCTCTGCCATCATCACAGGTGTGTTGCTGGCATTCAACTTACCGTCTAATCTCCCTATCTGGATTATCATTCTGGGTGCACTGTTTGCTATCGGTGTAGGCAAAATGTCTTTCGGCGGATTAGGTTGCAATCCTTTCAATCCGGCACTGGCAGGACGTGTGTTCCTGTTACTTTCTTTCCCGGTACAGATGACCAGCTGGCCGGTAGTCGGACAGTTGACCGCCTATACGGATGCTACCACCGGTGCCACTCCGCTGGCATTGATGAAACAAGCGATTCATGCTGCAGATAAAAGTGCGGCTATGGATGCTTTAAACCAGATTCCGGATGCATTGAGTTTGCTGATCGGACAGAATGGCGGATGCTTGGGTGAAGTGAGTGCATTGGCTCTATTGATCGGACTGGTTTATATGCTCTGGAAGAAGATCATCACTTGGCATATTCCTGTGTCTATCCTGGCTACCGTGTTTATCTTTGCAGGTATCATGCACTTGGCAGATCCGGAAAAATATGTTTCTCCGATATTGCAGTTGCTCTCCGGTGGTCTGATGCTGGGTGCTGTCTTTATGGCAACCGACTATGTGACTTCTCCGATGAGTAAGAAAGGAATGTTGATTTATGGTGTATGTATCGGTCTGCTGACGGTTGTCATCCGTCTGTTCGGTGCTTATCCCGAAGGTATGTCGTTCGCCATCCTGATTATGAATGCGTTCACTCCGCTGATTAACACCTATTGTAAACCAAAACGCTTTGGGGAGGTAGCGAAGAAGAAATGAAAAAGTTAGAATCATCTTTAAAGAATATGTTGCTGGTACTTACGGGCGTGACTGCTGTCTCCGTAGCGTTGCTGGCTTATGTAAATGAACTGACAAAAGGCCCCATTGCCGAAGCGAATGCGAAGACACTGAACGAGGCTTTGAAAAAGGTTCTTCCCGAATTTACCAATAATCCGGTAGCGGAAAGCGATACGATCTTCAGCGAGAAAGACGGAAAGAAGAATGTTGACTTTATCGTTTATCCGGCTAAGAACGGCGAAGAATTGGTAGGAACGGCCGTCGAAGCTAAATCAATGGGATTTGGTGGCGAACTGAAAGTGTTGGTAGGCTTTAACGCCGAAGGTAAAATCTATAATTACTCGTTACTCGCTCACGCGGAAACTCCGGGACTGGGTTCTAAAGCCGACAAATGGTTCGGAGCATACGACCCGGCCAAGGGAGAACAGGCTGTGTCTCATGAAGAGAGTAAAAAGTCTATTTTGGGGATGAATCCGGGTGAAGCTCCGTTGACCGTCAGCAAAGATGGGGGAGCGGTGGATGCCATTACAGCTTCTACCATTACTTCACGTGCGTTTTTGAATGCTGTAAATGCTGCTTATCAGGCTTATAAGGCAGAAGGTGGTAAAGTGAATGGTGTCAGCGGTGCTTCTCAAAAGGCTACAGGCGCAGACTCTGACACTGCTACGGGAGCTACGATAAAAGTTGAACTTACTGATTCGGTCAGTGCTAAATAAGAAAGGAGACAGATATGAATAACTTTAAAGTAATGATGAACGGGATTATCAAAGAGAATCCTACGTTTGTACTCCTGCTCGGTATGTGTCCTACATTGGGTACGACTTCGTCGGCCATCAATGGTATGGGTATGGGACTGGCTACCATGTTCGTATTGATCTGCTCGAATGTGGTGATCTCTTTAATCAAGAACCTGATTCCGGATATGGTGCGTATCCCGTCGTTTATCGTGGTGATCGCGTCTTTCGTAACCTTGCTTCAAATGGTGATGCAGGCATACGTGCCTGGACTGTACGCTACGCTCGGACTTTTCATCCCGTTGATTGTAGTGAACTGTATTGTGTTGGGACGTGCCGAAGCATTCGCCGCCAAGAATAACGCAGTTGCTTCTATGTTCGACGGTATCGGCATGGGACTTGGTTTCACCATTGCCCTGACATTGCTGGGGGCTGTCCGTGAATTTCTGGGAACCGGTAAGATTTTCGATCTGACCATCATGCCGGAAGAATATGGAATGTTGGTATTTGTATTGGCTCCGGGTGCTTTCATCGCTTTGGGATACCTCATTGCGCTGATTAACAGTTTCAAGAAAGCCTAATTCAATTAAATAAGAAAAGAATATGGAATATATATTGATATTTATTTCGGCAATCTTTGTAAACAACATCGTGTTGTCGCAGTTCTTGGGTATCTGTCCGTTCCTAGGCGTATCTAAGAAAGTAGAGACTGCGATGGGTATGAGCGCTGCGGTTGCTTTCGTGTTGACCATCGCTACCATCGTTACCTTCCTGATTCAGAAGTTTGTATTGGATGTTTTCGGGCTGGGATATTTGCAGACGATTACGTTCATTCTGGTCATTGCCGGATTGGTGCAGATGGTGGAAATCATTCTGAAAAAAGTATCGCCTGCTCTGTATCAGGCTTTGGGCGTGTTCTTGCCTTTGATTACAACCAACTGTTGTATTCTTGGTGTGGCTATCCTGGTGATTCAGAAAGACTACGACCTGCTGACAGGTGTTGTGTACGCGTTTTCTACGGCCATCGGTTTCGGTCTGGCACTGGTGCTTTTTGCCGGATTGCGCGAACAGATGAGCCTCGTGAAAGTACCTAAAGGAATGCAAGGCACTCCGATTGCCTTGATTACCGCCGGTTTGCTTGCTATGGCATTCATGGGATTCTCCGGCGTGGTGTAAGGATTTACAGTTGATAATTAAATAGGGGATTGGAAGCTCTGCTGTATGGCGTCATACAGCTTTGAGTTTCCAATTCTTTTTTATACCTGATTGCCACCCAATCGTACCTAAATTACTTTTCAGCAAATAAAATTGTGGCAAATTATTGCTATTCCATTTTATTTCCATACATTTGTAACTCAAACAATGATAAGCCGAGAAACTAACCATTTTTATAAAGTATATGAAAGAAAGAATTTTAGTAACAGGCGGGACAGGATACATAGGGTCTCATACTGTTGTAGAACTACAAAACAGTGGATATGAAGTAATCATCATCGATAATTTATCAAATTCAAGTGCTGATGTTGTTGACAATATAGAGAAAGTTTCCGGTATTCGCCCAGTTTTTGAAAAGCTGGATTGTCTGGACTTTGCTGGTCTTGATGCAGTATTTACAAAATATAAAGGAATTAAGGCGATCATTCACTTTGCAGCGAGCAAAGCAGTAGGAGAATCGGTACAGAAACCGTTGCTTTACTACCGTAATAACCTGGTTTCTTTGATTAACCTTCTCGAACTGATGCCAAAACATGGAGTAGAAGGTATTGTGTTCTCTTCTTCCTGTACAGTATACGGCCAGCCGGATGAATTGCCGGTAACAGAAAAGGCTCCGATTAAGAAAGCGGAATCGCCATACGGAAATACGAAACAGATTAATGAAGAGATTATTCGTGATACGGTAGCTTCAGGTGCTCCGATCAATGCGATTATGCTGCGCTATTTCAATCCGATTGGTGCGCATCCTACGGCATTGCTGGGTGAACTGCCTAATGGGGTTCCTCAAAACCTGATTCCATATCTGACCCAAACCGCCATCGGCATCCGTGAGAAACTAAGTGTGTTTGGTGATGATTATGATACACCGGACGGTTCTTGTATCCGTGACTTTATCAATGTTGTTGACTTGGCTAAAGCCCACGTGATCGCTATCCGTCGTATCTTGGAAAAGACACAAAAAGAAAAAGTGGAAGTGTTCAATATCGGTACAGGACGTGGCGTTTCTGTATTGGAATTAATAAATGGCTTTGAAAGAGCCACCGGCGTAAAATTGAATTATCAGATTGTCGGACGTCGTGCAGGCGACATTGAAAAAGTTTGGGCGAATCCGGATTTCGCAAACCAGGAACTGGGTTGGAAGGCTGTAGAAACTTTGGAAGATACTTTACGTTCTGCATGGAACTGGCAGCTGAAACTCCGTGAAAGAGGGATTCAATAAAAGAGATTTGTTTTAAAATAAACATAAAAGATTAAACAAATCGTGCATGCGATTTGTTTATCTGATGCTAATCGACCTGAAGCTGTTTATGAGTATGCGAATATACGTAAATAGTACTTATGCCTCCCCGGCATAGACAGGAAAGATTGCATAGTAGTTTTGTCGTGTTTTATTTTGTGTTTGTGTTGTGACGGTACTACGACGTGAGTCGTGGTACCGTTTTTTGTTCGCCCATACTGGGCGAACAAAACTATGTTTATAGCTTTCCTTTGAAACAGAAAACGTCGCTTTCTCCTATTGTTTCCGGTAAAGAAGTTCCGGGGGCGAACAGTCCGAACACTGAAGAGCCGGAGCCGCTCATGGAGGCGTAGATCGCTCCTTGATGATAGAGTTCTCTTTTAATTTCCCCAATAACGGGATGTTGCGGGAATACACTTGCTTCAAAATCATTGATTAGGATATCCTTCCATTCTGCAACTGGACGCAGGATTGCCTCTTTGACCGGATATTCCGGACGGTGGGGATGAATATTTGAAAAAGCTTCCCGGGTAGAAACGAAAACGTTCGGTTTGACAATCATGATTTGGTAACCGCTTAATGAAAGCTCGATTGGTGAGAACAGGTTTCCGATTCCTTCGGCATAGGTCGGCTTGTTTTTAATAAAGAAAGCACAGTCCGCTCCCAAAGTGGCGGCATATACCTCCAGCTGTTCTTCGGATAATTCCAGCTGAAAATGATCGTTGAGCAACTTTAGCATAAAAGCGGCATCGGATGAACCGCCCCCCAGTCCGGCTCCCGAGGGAATATGCTTATACAAATGAATTTCGACAGGGGGAAGATGAAACTCCTTATCCAGCAATGAATAGGCCTTTGCCACCAGGTTGTCTTCCGGATTGCCGGCTATCTCCATGCCATACTGGTGGAGGGTAATCTTCTTTTCTGTTTCAGAAGAAGTACGGATTTCGAGAGCGTCTTCGAGGGCTACCGGATAGAAAACGGTTTCCAGATTGTGATATCCGTCCGGGCGTTTTTCCGTGATGGAAAGTCCCAGGTTTATTTTGATATTAGGAAAAGCGAGCATTTGATTTATGATTTATGAATTATGATTTATGGGTTGCTAAATTGCGATGTTGTGGCAAAGATACTAAAATCTTCATTTTTCTTTATTCATTCTTCATTATTATATTCTATCTTTGTCGTTCCGATTGGAAAAAGCCTGCCAATGGAAGCCATCCAATCATAAATCATAAATCAAAATTCATAAATCATAAAAGTTTTTCATGGCCGAACAGAAAAGAAATACCCGCAATACAAAGTCTACTAAGGTACAACCGGTAAATGATTATGGTCGTATTCAGCCGCAGGCACCTGAACTGGAAGAAGCAGTTCTGGGAGCTTTGATGATTGAAAAGGATGCTTACTCATTGGTGAGTGAGATTCTTCGTCCCGAATCTTTTTACGAACGCCGGCATCAGTTGATTTATTCTGCTATCACCGATCTTGCGGTGAATCAGAAACCGGTGGATATTCTGACTGTAAAGGAACAACTTAGCAAACGCGGAGAACTGGAAGAGGTGGGAGGCCCGTTCTATATTACTCAATTGAGTAGTAAGGTGGCTTCATCAGCGCATATTGAGTATCACGCCCGTATTATTGCACAGAAATCTTTGGCGCGTGAGTTGATTACGTTTACGAGCAATATCCAGAGTAAAGCGTTTGATGAAACGCTGGATGTGGACGACTTGATGCAGGAAGCGGAAGGTAAACTTTTTGAGATTTCGCAGCAGAACATGAAAAAGGATTATACGCAGATCAATCCGGTGATTGACGAAGCCTATAAGCTGATTCAGAAGGCTGCGGCGCGAACCGACGGTTTGAGTGGTCTTGAGAGTGGTTTTACAAAGCTCGACAAGATGACTTCCGGTTGGCAGAATTCCGACCTTATCATTATCGCTGCACGTCCTGCGATGGGTAAGACCGCCTTTGTCCTTTCTATGGCTAAGAATATTGCTGTCGATTATCGGAACCCGGTGGCGTTGTTCTCTCTTGAAATGAGTAACGTTCAGTTGGTGAATCGTTTGATTGCGAATGTCTGTGAGATTCCGAGTGAGAAGATCAAAAGTGGACAGTTGGCAAATTATGAATGGCAGCAATTGGACTATAAACTGAAGAATCTGATGGATGCACCGCTTTACGTGGATGATACTCCGTCTCTGTCTGTATTTGAACTTCGAACGAAAGCGCGTCGTCTGGTACGTGAACATGGAGTGAGAATCATTATTATTGACTACCTCCAGTTGATGAATGCGAGCGGTATGGCGTTTGGTAGCCGTCAGGAAGAGGTTAGTACCATTTCCCGTTCGTTGAAAGGACTGGCGAAAGAGTTGAATATTCCGATTATCGCACTGTCGCAGTTGAATCGTGGTGTGGAAAGTCGTGAAGGTATTGATGGTAAACGTCCGCAGTTGAGTGACCTTCGTGAATCGGGAGCCATCGAGCAGGATGCCGATATGGTGTGCTTTATCCACCGTCCGGAATACTATAAGATTTATCAGGATGATCGTGGTAATGACTTGCGTGGTATGGCGGAGATTGTCATCGCCAAGCATCGTAATGGTGCGGTAGGCGAGGTGTTGCTCCGGTTTAAGGGAGAATTTACCCGTTTCTCCAATCCGGAGGACGATATGGTTATCCCGATGCCGGGTGAGCCTGCCGGGGCTATGCTAGGATCGAAGATGAATACAGGTGATGCCGGCTCGATGCCTCCTCCTCCCGCGCCTGATTTTGCACCGCAGACAGCGAATCCGTTCGGAGCACCGGGGGATGGACCTTTGCCGTTCTAGTTGCGTCCTCTGTGGTGAAATAACGCGCAATTTTTTATCAAACCTTCTCGGTCAACCGAAAAATCTTATTAACTTTGCGAATCTTTTTGAGAAACAATAAAAAATTAAGTATATGAATATCTCTTATAACTGGCTGAAAGAGTATGTCAACTTCGACCTGACGCCCGATGAAACGGCTGCTGCGTTGACTTCTATCGGCTTGGAAACAGGTGGTGTAGAAGAAGTGCAAACCATTAAAGGTGGTTTGGAAGGACTTGTGATCGGTGAAGTGCTGACCTGCACGGAACATCCTAACTCTGACCATTTGCATATTACTACTGTTAATCTGGGAGACGGTGAACCGGTACAGATTGTTTGTGGTGCCCCGAATGTGGCTGCCGGACAGAAAGTGGTGGTAGCTACTTTAGGTACGAAACTTTATGACGGTGACGAATGTTTTACCATCAAGAAATCAAAAATCCGTGGGGTAGAATCTACAGGTATGATTTGTGCCGAAGACGAAATTGGGATCGGTACGGATCATGCAGGTATCATCGTATTGCCGGAAACTGCTGTTCCGGGTACGCTTGCCAAGGATTATTATAATATCAAGAGCGATTATGTACTGGAAGTGGATATCACGCCTAACCGTGCGGATGCCTGCTCTCACTATGGGGTAGCTCGTGACCTGTATGCTTATCTGATTCAGAACGGTCGTCAGGCAACTTTACAACGCCCGTCAGTGGATGGCTTTAAAGTGGAAAACCATGACTTGAATATCGAAGTGAAGGTTGAAAACAGCGAAGCTTGTCCGCATTATGCCGGTGTTATCGTGAAAGGTGTAACGGTGAAGGAGAGTCCGGAATGGCTGCAAAACAAATTGCGCCTGATCGGTGTGCGCCCTATTAATAATGTAGTGGATATTACGAACTATATCGTTCATGCTTTCGGTCAGCCGTTGCATTGCTTCGATGCCGGAAAGATTAAAGGCAATGAAGTGATTGTGAAAACAATGCCCGAAGGTACTCCGTTCGTTACGTTGGATGAAGTGGAGCGTAAGTTGAACGAACGCGACCTGATGATTTGCAACAAGGAAGAGGCCATGTGTATTGCCGGCGTATTCGGCGGACTGGACTCCGGTTCTACGGAAGCCACGACAGACGTATTCATCGAAAGTGCTTATTTCCATCCTACATGGGTGCGTAAGACGGCTCGTCGTCATGGCTTGAATACGGATGCTTCTTTCCGTTTCGAACGTGGTATCGATCCGAACGGCGTGATTTATTGCCTGAAACTGGCTGCTTTGATGGTGAAAGAACTGGCTGGCGGTACGATTTCTTCTGAAATAAAAGATGTATTCACTACCCCTGCACAGGATTTTATCGTCGATCTTGCTTACGGAAAAGTACATTCTTTGGTAGGTAAAGTGATTCCGGTAGAGACAATCAAGAGCATTGTGACCAGCTTGGAAATGAAGATTACCAATGAAACGGCAGAAGGACTGACATTGGCTGTTCCTCCTTATCGTGTAGACGTGCAACGTGATTGCGATGTGATTGAAGATATTCTTCGCATCTATGGATATAATAATGTGGAAATTCCGACTACGTTGAACTCCAGTCTGACTACAAAGGGTGAGCACGACAAGTCGAATAAATTGCAGAATCTGATTGCAGAACAACTGGTGGGCTGTGGATTCAATGAAATTCTGAACAACTCACTGACTCGTGCTGCTTATTATGATGGGTTGGAGGCTTATCCGTCCAATCACCTGGTGATGTTGCTCAATCCGTTGAGTGCTGATTTGAACGCTATGCGTCAGACTTTGCTGTTCGGCGGACTGGAAAGCATTGCTCATAACGCCAATCGTAAGAACGCTGATCTGAAATTCTTCGAATTCGGTAACTGTTATTATTTCAATGCTGACAAGAAGAACGAAGAGAAGGTACTGGCTCCTTATTCGGAAGATTATCACCTGGGCTTGTGGGTAACCGGTAAGAAGGTTTCCAATTCATGGGCGCATGCGGATGAAAATAGTTCGGTGTATGAATTGAAAGCGTACGTAGAAAATATATTAAAACGTCTGGGACTGGATTTGCACAATCTGGTTGTAGGTAATCTGACAGACGATGTTTTTGCTGCCGCACTCTCTGTCAACACAAAGGGCGGAAAACGTCTTGCTTCTTTCGGTATTGTAACTAAGAAGCTGTTGAAAGCATTTGATATCGACAATGAAGTATATTACGCCGACTTGAACTGGAAGGAATTGATGAAAGCCATCCGTTCTGTGAAGATCAGCTACAAGGAAATTTCCAAATTCCCTGCTGTGAAACGCGACTTGGCATTGTTGCTTGATAAGAATATACAATTTGCCGAAATCGAAAAGATTGCATACGAAACAGAGAAGAAGCTGTTGAAAGAAGTGGAACTCTTCGATGTATATGAAGGTAAGAACCTCGAAGCGGGTAAGAAGTCGTATGCGGTGAGCTTCCTGCTTCAGGATGAAAACCAGACTTTGAATGATAAGATGATTGATAAGATCATGTCGAAACTGGTGAAGAACCTGGAAGATAAACTGGGTGCCAAACTTAGATAAACTTAAAATTGTCATTATTAAAAATATAAACCAATGGGAAGAGCATTTGAATATAGAAAGGCCGCTAAACTGAAAAGATGGGGCCACATGGCTAAAACTTTTACAAGACTGGGTAAACAAATCGCTATCGCTGTAAAGGCAGGCGGTCCGGAACCTGAAAACAACCCGACGCTGCGTTCGGTGATCGCTACTTGTAAGCGTGAAAACATGCCGAAGGATAACATTGAACGTGCTATCAAAAACGCAATGGGTAAAGACCAGAGCGACTACAAGAGCATGACTTATGAAGGATACGGCCCTCACGGTATTGCTGTGTTTGTAGACACATTGACAGACAACACAACTCGTACGGTGGCTGACGTTCGTTCGGTATTCAATAAGTTCGGTGGCAATCTGGGTACAATGGGTTCTCTTGCGTTCCTTTTCGACCACAAATGTGTGTTCACTTTCAAGAAGAAAGACGGATTGGATATGGAAGAACTGATTCTCGATCTGATCGACTATGACGTGGAAGATGAATATGAAGAAGATGATGAAGAGGGAACAATTACTATCTATGGTAATCCTAAGAGCTACGCCGCTATTCAGAAGCATTTGGAAGAATGTGGCTTTGAAGATGTCGGTGGAGACTTCACTTATATCCCGAACGACTTGAAAGAGGTTACTCCGGAACAACGCGAAACATTGGATAAGATGATCGAACGTCTGGAAGAATTTGATGACGTGCAGACTGTCTATACCAACATGCAACCGGAAGAGGGTGAAGAGTAAAGTAAGGTTATGGAATATGTTTATAAGACCCAGGGAACTTGCAGCACGAATATCGAACTGAATGTGGAAGATGGAGTGGTGAAGGAAGTTGCTTTCTGGGGAGGATGTAATGGTAACCTTCAAGGTATTTCCCGCCTTGTGAGAGGAATGAAGGTGGAGGAGGTGATCGCAAAACTTGAAGGAGTGCGTTGTGGTGGCAGGCCGACATCTTGTCCCGATCAATTATGTCATGCATTGCATGAGATGGGATATTGATTGATCTTCATTTATGTAAATTATATATTGATTTGTGACCTCTGGCAATTGGTTTGTCGGAGGTCATTTTTTTTGCAGAAAGTCCTTATTTCCTTTTCTCGAGTAGTCCTTACTCAATCCTTTTATAATAATGTCCTCATAATTAGTGTATCATCTGTGTCCATAGGTCATCTACTTATTGGTCGGTATTTTGAACTAAAATTGATTCTCACTCGTTATTTATAAGTATATTTGTACTGGATAAACTATTATGCAAAAATGAAGAATATTTTTCAAGACTTAAGACGCAAAGATCATAAACGCTATCTGGGTGGACTGGATGTTTTTAAATATATTGGTCCGGGGCTACTGGTTACTGTAGGATTTATTGATCCGGGAAACTGGGCTTCTAATTTCGCCGCCGGTTCCGAATTCGGCTATTCCTTGCTTTGGGTGGTTACCTTGTCTACTATCATGCTGATTGTCCTTCAGCACAATGTTGCTCACTTGGGAATCGTTACCGGACTTTGCCTTTCGGAGGCGGCCACTAAGTACACTCCTAAATGGGTGTCACGACCTATTCTTGGTACAGCAGTACTGGCGTCGATCTCTACTTCCCTGGCGGAAATTCTGGGAGGTGCCATCGCGTTGGAAATGTTATTGGATATTCCTATTATATGGGGAGCTGTATTGACTACGCTTTTTGTCTCCATCATGCTTTTCACTAATTCGTATAAAAAGATAGAACGTTCCATCATTGCGTTCGTTTCTGTTATCGGGCTTTCATTTATTTATGAGTTGTTTCTGGTGGAAATAGACTGGCCGGCTGCAACGGCGGGGTGGGTGACTCCTTCTTTCCCGAAAGGTAGTATGCTGATTATCATGAGTGTGTTGGGAGCGGTAGTGATGCCTCACAATCTGTTCCTTCATTCGGAGGTGATACAGAGTCACGAGTACAATAAGAAAGATGATGCTTCTATTAAGAAGGTATTGAAATATGAGTTGTTTGACACTCTTTTCTCAATGATTGTTGGTTGGGCGATTAACAGTGCCATGATTCTGCTGGCGGCCGCCACTTTCTTTAAGAGCGGTATTCAGGTAGAGGAACTGCAACAGGCTAAGTCTTTGCTCGAACCTTTATTGGGAAGTAATGCGGCAATTGTATTTGCATTGGCATTGCTGATGGCGGGCATTTCGTCAACTATTACGAGCGGAATGGCGGCAGGTTCTATTTTTGCAGGTATTTTCGGCGAGTCTTATCATATCAAGGACAGTCACTCGCAGGTGGGAGTTCTCTTGTCTTTGGGAATTGCCTTATTGCTGATTTTCTTTATTGGAGATCCGTTTAAAGGATTGATTATTTCGCAGATGGTACTTAGTATTCAATTGCCTTTCACCGTGTTCTTACAGGTGGGACTGACGTCTTCCCGAAAGGTGATGGGCGATTATGTCAATAGTCGTTGGAGTACGTTCGTGTTGTACTCGATTGCTATTATCGTTTCGGTACTGAACATTATGCTTTTGTTTTCATAAAATGAACATGAACTTATAAATATAGAATGATGAAAATTATTACTTATAACGTGAACGGACTACGTGCTGCCGTATCTAAAGGGTTACCGGAATGGTTGGCACAGGAGAATCCTGATATTCTTTGTCTGCAAGAGACGAAACTGCAACCGGACCAATATCCGGGAGAAGTGTTTGAAGCATTGGGCTACAAGTCTTATTTATACTCGGCGCAGAAGAAGGGATACAGTGGAGTGGCTATACTTACCAAGCGGGAACCGGACCATGTGGAATATGGGATGGGAATGGAAGCATACGATAATGAAGGACGTTTCATTCGTGCGGACTTCGGAGACTTGTCGGTAGTCAGCGTTAACCATCCTTCGGGAACGAGCGGAGATGAACGCCAGGCCTTTAAAATGGTCTGGTTGGAAGATTTCCAGAAATATGTGATGGAGTTGCAGAAGTCTCGTCCCAACTTGATTCTTTGCGGCGATTATAATATCTGTCACGAGCCGATTGATATTCATGACCCTGTCCGGAACGCGACCAACAGCGGTTTCCTTCCTGAAGAACGGGAATGGATGACGCGTTTCCTGTCTGCGGGATATGTGGACTCTTTCCGTACGCTTTGTCCGGAGAAACAGGAATATACCTGGTGGAGCTATCGTTTTAATTCGCGTGCCAAGAATAAAGGCTGGAGAATTGATTATTGTATGGTCAGCGAGCCGGTACGCCCGCTGTTGAAACGGGCGTATATCTTGAATGAGGCCGTACATTCCGACCATTGTCCGATGGCTCTGGAAATATTATAGAATGGTAATACTCAATTTACGGGTGTCTCCTCCGTCGCGAAACTCGCCGAGGTAGACGCCTTGCCATGTACCTAAGTTCAAACGGTGGTTTTTGATGGGGATGGTGACCGAGCTTCCTATCAGGGAGGCTTTTATATGGGCACTCATATCGTCAGGGCCTTCAAGGGTATGGATGAAGTAGGGAGCACCGTCGGGAACGAGTTTATTAAAAAACGTCTGAAAGTCATGCCGTACGTCCGGGTCTGCATTTTCGTTGATAGTCAGTCCGGCAGAAGTGTGTTTGATAAAGACTACCAGCAGACCGCTTTCAGGAAGTGGGGGTAGCTGTGAGACAATATCGCGCGTGATTAGATGAAATCCGCGCGAATAATGAGGTAGTTGGATGTCAAATGTTGTAGCCATATATATTTTAGCTTTTTAAAATTTGGATGGTGGATTCAGATCCACATACGGATCTTTGACGGCTGATTCCATCATCGCGTTGATTGTGATTCCTGTGTCTTCTTTATAATTCCTTCTTTTGTTCCATTCACGTATGTCCTTGAGAGTGACATCACGTTTCTTTCTGTTTTGAGGGAAATTACTTTTTCTTTTCCTATCGGCATATTCATCCTTTCTGGCTGCGCTCATCATAGCTTGGATGGCAATGGCTGTCGATTCTTTATATGAAATAGTTTTGTTCATATTTTCTTTTTTTTGATTTTAATCTTTACGCCCTATCTGATACAAAGATACTTTTTTATACTTTTGCACGAAATAAAAATGCAAAATAGTTTATGGAAGATAGAATACAGAAAGCAGTGGAGCTTTTTAAGAGTGGATATAACTGCTCACAGTCGGTGGTAGCGGCTTTTGCAGACATGTATGGATTTACACAGGAACAGGCATTGCGTATGAGTGCTTCTTTTGGCGGGGGCATCGGACGGATGCGTGAAACGTGTGGAGCTGCCTGCGGCATGTTTCTGGTGGCAGGCTTGGAAACCGGTGCTACGGAAGCAACTGACCGGGAAGGAAAAGCTGCCAATTATGCGGTAGTGCAAGAACTGGCGGCTGAATTTAAGAAGCGTAACGGCTCGCTGATTTGTGGCGAATTGTTGGGATTAAAGAAAAAAGAGCCGGTCTCCACTATTCCGGAAGAGCGTACTGCTCAATATTATAGCAAGCGTCCCTGTGCAAAAATGGTTGAAGAAGCGGCAAGAATTTGGTCGGAATATCTCGAAAAGCATCCAAAATGAGCTCCTAAAATGCTTTTTTATTACAAAAACGGTAAAAAAGTGCTCAATAAAGTGTTATATAACATAAAAATAACTATCTTTGCCTCCGAAATAAAATCTGAAAGTCTTTATGGCTGGAAAGATTTTAAGCATGTCTAACTAAAATTGCAAAGCAAATGTTGAAAGAAAAAGCTGGTGTAATTGCAGGTACTATCTGGAATGCACTGAACGAAACAGAAGGAATGACTGCCAAGCAGCTTAAAAAAGCAACTAAATTGGTTGACAAAGATCTGTTTCTCGGCCTTGGCTGGTTATTGAGAGAAGACAAAGTCTCTGTGGAAGAAGTTGAAGGTGAACTCTTCATCAAATTGATCTAAGCGAGTAACTCACTTAAGCAATAAAAAAATGCGTTGGTACATAATCATAATGTTATCAACGCATTTTTTTTTATTCCGCCATTTACGTATCTTTGCACACCAAAAAGATAAAATAATAAGAATTCAGAATGAAGAATATACGCAACTTTTGCATTATTGCTCATATTGACCACGGTAAGTCGACTTTGGCTGACCGTTTGTTGGAGTTTACACATACCATTCAGGTGACTTCCGGGCAGATGCTTGATAATATGGATCTGGAGAAGGAAAGAGGGATCACTATCAAGAGCCATGCTATCCAGATGGAATATACTTATCAGGGTGAAAAGTATATCCTTAACTTGATTGACACCCCGGGACATGTGGACTTTTCGTATGAGGTATCGCGTTCTATTGCTGCGTGTGAAGGTGCGTTGCTGATTGTCGATGCTTCCCAGGGAGTGCAGGCGCAGACGATTTCAAATCTGTATATGGCCATTGAGCATGACCTTGAGATTATTCCGGTGATTAATAAATGTGACATGGCGAGTGCCAATCCCGAAGAAGTGGAAGATGAGATCGTTGAATTGTTGGGCTGCAAACGGGAGGAAGTAATCCGTGCGTCCGGCAAAACGGGGATGGGAGTGGAAGAGATACTGGCGGCTGTGATTGAGCGGATCCCTCATCCGGAAGGAGATGAAGAGGCTCCGTTGCAGGCTTTGATTTTCGACTCTGTATTTAATTCTTTCCGCGGAATTATAGCCTATTTCAAGATCGAAAACGGTATGATTCGCAAGGGAGACAAGGTGAAGTTCTTCAATACGGGAAAAGAGTATGATGCCGATGAAGTAGGGGTGTTGAAAATGGATATGGTGCCTCGTAACGAACTTCGTACGGGAGATGTAGGATATATTATTTCCGGTATCAAAACTTCCAAAGAGGTGAAAGTGGGAGATACCATTACGCATATTGCCCGTCCGTGTGAAAAGGCTATTGCCGGTTTTGAGGAAGTGAAGCCGATGGTATTTGCCGGAGTTTATCCGATTGAAGCGGAGGATTTTGAAGATCTCCGTGCGTCTTTGGAGAAGTTGCAGTTGAATGACGCGTCTTTGACTTTCCAGCCGGAATCTTCGTTGGCTTTGGGTTTTGGCTTCCGTTGTGGTTTCCTCGGATTGCTCCACATGGAGATTGTGCAGGAGCGCTTGGACCGTGAGTTTGATATGAATGTGATTACTACGGTGCCGAACGTTTCTTACCATATATATGATAAGCAAGGTAATATGAAGGAAGTGCATAACCCTGGTGGTATGCCCGACCCGACTATGATTGACCATATCGAAGAGCCGTATATCAAAGCATCTATTATTACTACTACCGATTATATCGGTCCTATCATGACGCTTTGTTTAGGTAAGCGTGGTGAATTGATTAAACAGGAATATATCTCCGGTAACCGGGTGGAAATCTATTATAATATGCCTTTGGGAGAAATTGTGATTGACTTTTATGATAAGTTGAAGAGTATTTCCAAAGGGTATGCTTCGTTTGATTATCATCCGAATGGTTTCCGTACTTCTAAACTGGTGAAGTTGGATATCCTCTTGAACGGTGAGCCTGTGGATGCGCTTTCCACTTTGACGCATATTGACAATGCTTACGATATGGGACGCCGGATGTGTGAGAAGTTGAAGGAACTTATTCCGCGTCAACAGTTTGATATTGCCATTCAGGCAGCTATCGGAGCGAAGATTATTTCTCGCGAAACCATTAAGGCGGTTCGTAAGGATGTGACCGCGAAGTGTTATGGTGGCGACGTGAGCCGTAAACGTAAACTGCTTGAAAAACAGAAAAGAGGTAAAAAACGAATGAAACAAATCGGTAACGTGGAAGTGCCGCAGAAAGCCTTCCTCGCCGTACTGAAGCTGGATTAAAAAACACTGCCGCAAGCAATTTTTCAGAGATATGTTCTGAACAAATTGACTTGCGGTTAGTTTTTAATACACCAGGTGATTGCCTTCTGTCTGCAGAGCTTTCCTTGGCAATCACTTTTTAGGAACAAACAACTATAAATATGAGAAAAGTTCTGTCTTTTTCGGGCTTCCTGATGCTGGGGCTCGTCGTTTCGCAATTCCTGCCGATGATGGCAGGGGATGGCTATGGAGCTGTTAAATCCATATCGAATGTATTGCTCTATGTATGCCTTAGTTTTATAATGATTAATGTAGGCCGTGAATTTGTTCTTGATAAGACACGGTGGAAAAGTTACGCCCAGGATTATTTTATTGCCATGGCTACGGCTGCTTTGCCGTGGTTTATGATTGCCATCTATTATGTGTTTGTATTGCTGCCACCCGATTTTTGGAACAGTTGGGAAGCCTGGAAGGAGAATTTGCTGTTGAGCCGTTTTGCCGCACCGACATCAGCCGGTATTTTGTTTACGATGTTGGCGGCTATCGGGCTAAAGTCCAGTTGGATTTATAAGAAGATACAGGTGTTGGCTATTTTCGATGATTTGGATACGATTCTTTTGATGATTCCTCTTCAGATTATGATGATCGGGCTGCGCTGGCAGTTGATTATTGTGGTGGTGATTGTGTTCCTGTTATTATCGATCGGCTGGCAAAGGCTGAATAAATACGATTGGCGTCAGGATTGGAAGGCTATCCTCTTTTATTCAATAATCATATTTTTGGCTACTCAAATTCTTTATCTCGGTAGTAAGGAATTGTATGGGGAGGAGGGAAGTATTCATATTGAAGTCCTGCTGCCTGCATTTGTGCTGGGTATGATTATGAAACATAAGGAACATGATACGCCCGTGGAACGAAAGGTTTCTACCGGAATTTCATTTTTCTTCATGTTCCTGGTGGGGATGAGTATGCCGCATTTTATTGGTGTGAACTTTGCGGAGACTCATGCAGGTGCTTATTCCGTCACCGGTTCGCAGGAGATGATGTCGTGGGGAATGATTCTGTTTCATGTGGTGATTGTCTCTTTATTGTCGAATATAGGAAAGCTTTGCCCGATGTTCTTTTACCGTGACCGGAAGTTAAGCGAGCGACTGGCTCTTTCCATCGGTATGTTTACCCGTGGTGAGGTAGGAGCCGGAATCATTTTCATTGCATTGGGCTATAACTTGGGTGGTCCGGCGTTGGTAATTTCTGTTCTTACCTTGGTACTGAATCTGATTTTGACAGGAATTTTTGTACTTTGGGTCAAAAATCTTGCTTTAAGGAGTTATACTAATTAGAAAATTCTGTATATTGCAAAACTAATATTATAAAAACATTTCGTTATGACTATTTTGCGGACTATGCGGAACTTCTCGTCTATGAATATCACGGCGAGTATTCTTTTATTCCTGGCTGCTATCTCGGCAGCCATTATTGCGAACTCTTCTGTGGCTCCGGTATATCAGGAATTTTTGTCGCATGAACTTCATTTACAGATAGGAAATTTTAATTTGCTTTCGCATGGTGGGGAAAATCTGCGAATGATTGAGTTTATCAATGATGGTTTGATGACGATTTTCTTTTTATTGGTTGGACTGGAAATCAAACGTGAGCTATTGGTAGGTGAGCTTTCCTCTTTCCGTAAGGCGGTGTTGCCTTTCATTGCCGCTTGTGGTGGGATGTTGTTGCCTGTGATGATCTATTCGCTTATTTGTGTTCCGGGTAGTGAAGGCGGACATGGACTCGCCATTCCTATGGCTACGGATATTGCTTTTTCATTGGGGGTGTTGAGCTTATTAGGTAGCCGTGTGCCGTTGAGTTTGAAGATTTTTTTGACTGCTTTTGCGGTAGTCGATGATATCGGGGGAATTTTGGTGATCGCTCTTTTTTATAGTTCACATGTTGCCTATGGTTATCTTTTGGTAGCTATACTTTTTTATATTTTACTTTATTTTATAGGAAAGTATGGAACGACAAATAAGGTATTCTTCTTGGTGATTGGAGTGATTATCTGGTATTTATTTTTGCAATCCGGTATTCATAGCACTATTTCGGGAGTTATTCTTGCTTTTGTTATTCCCGCTAAACCTCGTCTGAATGTAGGGAAGTACATCGAAAAAATTCGTCATACCATTGCCGGTTTTCCGGCAATGCAATCTGAAAGCATTGTGCTGACTAATGAGCAAATAGCCAAGTTGAAAGAGGTCGAATCGGCTTCCGACCGTGTAATTAGTCCGTTGCAGTCATTAGAAGATAATTTGCATGGAACAGTCAATTATTTGATTCTTCCTCTTTTTGCATTTGTCAATGCCGGCGTTGTGTTTAGTGGGGGAGGCGAATTAGTGGGAGCTGTCAGTATTGCTGTTGCTGCCGGTCTGTTACTGGGAAAATTTATTGGAATATATTTCTTTACCTGGCTGGCTATAAAAATAAGATTGACTCCCATGCCTTTAGGGATGACCTGGAAGAATCTTTCCGGAGTTGCATTGTTGGGAGGTATTGGCTTTACTGTATCACTCTTTATCGCTAATCTTTCTTTTGGGGTAGACTATCCTGTATTATTGAATCAGGCCAAATTTGGTGTATTGACCGGAACCGTACTTTCCGGCTTACTGGGATATGTCGTACTTCGGATTTCGCTTTAATCTGTCGATTCATCGTCTCCATCATCTATCGGAAGAATTTTCATGCTTTCTTCATGTGGCAATTGTTCAACTTGGCGGAGTTTTCGTTCGATAGCGCGAGTCCGCTTACCCATTACTTCTTCTAGTTGGTCGCCGGCATTTTGAAGGTTTTTCTGTACTTTTTCGAGTAGTCCTCCGAATTTGCTGAATTCTGTTTTTACAGCTCCTAATACCGTCCAAACCTCTCCCGTTCGCTTTTGAATAGCTAACGTGCGGAATCCCATTTGCAGGCTATTTAGGATAGCCCCTAGTGTAGTAGGTCCTGTGACAACTATTTTGTAATCTTTTTGCAGAGTTTCTACCAGGCTTGTTCTTCGGATTACTTCGGCATAAATGCTTTCAAAAGGCAGAAACATAATGGCGAAGTCTGTGGTAAAAGGAGGATCTACATATTTGTCGTGAATGTCTTTTGCCATTTTTTTGATGGTTGTTTCCAATTGCTTGCCGGACGATTCTATCAATGCAGTATCTCCTGCTTCAAAAGCATCATAATATTGTTCGTACACATCTTTGGGAAATTTAGCGTCGATAGGCAGATAGACGGTGCTGTTCGCATCATCCTTTCCCGGAAGTTTGATTGCAAACTCAACGAATTCGGTTCCGCTTTTCTTGGTTTTTACATTAGCGTCGTATTGTTCCGGACTCATCATCTGCTCTAATAATGCTCCTAACTGAACTTCGCCGAATGTACCACGCATTTTTACATTGCTCAACACCTTCTTTAATCCGCCTACGTCTTGAGCCAGAGATTTCATTTCGCCTAGTCCTTTCTGCACATTCTCAAGTTGTGAGCGGACAATTTCAAATGATTGGCCAATGCGTTCGTTCAATGTCTTTTGCAATTTTTCTTCCACCATTGTCCTCATGTCATCCAACCTCTTTTCGGTCGATTTAATCAATGATTCCTGTTGACGGGCCATCATATCGAATTTATGACGCTGCAGCTCTCCGTTAGTCAACATATTTTTGTGCAATGCATCTTGCAATTGCTGCATATTCTGATTCAGCGTTTGAGTCATCTCCAAGCGGAGTTCCCGGATGCTGCGATTCAGTTCTTCGCGATTCTCCTGCATTTGTTGGCGCAAAGCTGTTTGCAGTTGTTCCGCTTGCGTTTGATTATTACCTTTTGTAAGTGACAGTATTAGTAAGACTATCACTAATGCGGCAACAACGATAAGTAAAATTAATTCCATTAATAAGTAAGAATTTCGTTTCCGGTTTCAGTAATCAGAATCATGTTTTCCCATTGGGCGGAAGGTAGTCCATCGTCGGTGCAGACAGTCCATCCGTCGGCATCATCTATAAAGACTTCGTAGGTTCCCATGTTAATCATGGGTTCGATGGTGAAGGTCATTCCCGGTACGATCATCATGCCCGTACCCCGTCGGCCGAAATGTTCTACGTCCGGTTCTTCATGGAATTGCATACCTACGCCATGTCCGCAGAGATCACGAACTACGCTGAAACCGTTCTTTTCTGCATGTTCCTGGATGGCGGCGCCTACATCACCCAGTTGTTTCCAGGGTTGTGCGGCGGCAATACCTATTTCCATGCACTCTTTGGTGACCTGTACTAATCTTTGCATGTCAGGATTGACATCGCCAATCATAAACATACGGGATGCATCGGAGAAATATCCTTTGTAAATGGTAGAAACGTCCACATTGATAATGTCTCCGCTTTTTAGAATCTCATTTTTGTTGGGAATACCGTGACAAACCACGTCGTTAATGCTTGTGCATACACTTTTAGGAAATCCTTCGTAGTTGAGTGGGGCAGGGATAGCACCGTGGCTGGTGGTGAAATCATATACTAATACATCAATCTCTTCAGTAGACATTCCTTCGCGAATATTTTCTGAAATATAGTCTAACAGTGCAGTATTGATTTTGGCACTTTCCCGGATACCTTCCAATTGTTCGGGGGTACGGAGTACTTTACGCGGTGGAAGTTTGTAACCTTGTTTTCTGTATTTCTGTATTTTTGCTTCTACTTCTGCCGGATAATTAGAGGGGGTAAACCGGAATCCCTTGATAAAGTTCTTCATTATGATAGCATATTTAATCGTATGACAAAGGTACGAGAATAAATGGAAAATATGCTTTCTTGCTTTCTAAAACTTTTCGATCCTCAATTATCAATAGGATTTACCATTCGTATGAAACGCTAACTTGAGGTATCCATTCCCATCTTTTTCGTATAGCATTATATTGGTATTGCATCCCTGTTTTGATTTTCCAGTTTTTATTTATTTTGAAAACGACATTACTTCCTAATTTGGTTGGTTCCACTTCGGAGGGGAGCCCTCGGTATCTTCGGGTATCGAGGTTTTGTGAACCATATATGTCGAGAGACCATCTGGAGGATAATTTATATTCCATTTGGCTTTGGATATGGAAATGATTGGAATTTTCTGCAAAGTCGCTTTTACTATGCAGGATAAGGTTCTTGTTTATTCTTAACCAGGAATAAGTGGGTAAAAAGGTGGAACCTGGCTTTTGGAACATCTTGTATGTGTGAATAGAAGGTCTCGAAAAGATTGTGGAAGATTTTAAAGTGGGTAGTGTGGGATCAAAATCTACAAATGGTTTTCGAGAGTACATTTTTTGCTCTATTTTTTCGATAAGCTTTCTGTTTTTCTTGATTTCCTGATCGGATTCCAACATTTGCTGAAGTCTCAATGAGTCCTGTTTGCTCCATTCTTGCCCTGTTGCGGATAAGGGGAACAATAATAAACAAAGAATATTCAATTGATATTTCCGAATGTCCATACACTGTGCTAGTAAAGTTTATTGTATGGACGGTGAAAAACAGGATATGCTGCTTTGAACGATTAGTGAATAGTAATTATTTCACATAATATGGGAATACTTTTCTTTTGTTTATGATAATTTTCTAGCTTTGAAAACCGGTTGTATCTTCTGAATTTCCGATTCAAAGCCAAACCAGTAGCCATGTCCTTCTTCATCGACAGGGAGGAAACATAGTCGTAGATTTTCACGGTATGCACCGTATACTACTTCCCAACTTTCAGGAGGTAACTGTCTTTTGGTTCTTACTTTTTCTGCCGGAGCTTTTTTTAATGACATACCTGCTTCTATCCATGCAATACTGACTTGTGTCAGGTAGTCGGGATAATGATTCTTGCAGAAATCATAAAGGATTAATCCTCTTCTTTCCAAGCTAAGAGGAGTGTCGATGACATCTGTCCGGACCAGATGGTCGAGTAGGTCATGTATGAAATGGGGGTTCTCCAAAATTAGTATACGGGTGATATTTCGCCAGGTAGGAGTGTTATAGAAACCGTCTAACAGGCGTGACAGATAATGGGCTGTTTGTAACTCATCTACCGTGATTTCACGGGTTTGAAGTACTTCGTATGGAGGAAGTGGAGAATACTGTATACCTAATTCATCCGCTCTTCTTCGCATTTCGGTGCCCGGAAGTAATTTCAGAGATTCCAGTTGGATTTCTCCTGCGCCATACTCGGTTAAGGTACGGACGTCGTCGAAAATCTCTGATAGATGGTAGAGTGGGAGCCCGGCTATCAAGTCGGCATGAGTTTCCATGTTTTCAAGTGAACATAGATAGTGGAGTCCGGCCAAAGCATCGGAGAGTTTTCCTATTCTTCGACTTTGTTCAAGCACGTTTTCCCGAAGGCTTTGGATACCGGCTTCCAGGTGCAGCAGACCTTTAGGCAGAGTGGCTAATTCCTGTTTGAGTTCATCGGAAAGTAGTGCCGGATGAATTTCCAGATGGAAACAGATGTCCGGGTATTCGCGGAATAAGTTTAATAGCTCTTTTGCCCGTTTATTATTGTAATTGAAAGTACGATCCAGTACTCGCACGTTTTTGATTCCGTGTTCGTGTATCACGTCGAGACGTTCTTTGATTGCTTCGAGAGATAAGGTACGAACCGGCTTTTCACCTCCACTGACACAAAAAGCACAGGTGTTAAAACATCCCCGGGTAGTTTCTAACTGCACAAATGGTTTGCTCCAATTGAAGAAACGGCTTTTTTCAGGAGGAACCAATTCAGAAAAGTTCATGACACGGGCAAGTCCGTTGTCCTGATATTCTCCTGATTCATTCAGGTAACAAAGTCCTGTGATTGATTTCCATTCCTTTCTTGGCTGATTCCACACTTTTAACCATAATGGAAATACTTCTTCGCCTTCTCCGCGAAACACTCCGCTTACAAATTTGTTCTTATATAAGAAAGCTTCATTATCTCCTAAAAATTCGGGACCTCCGAGTATAACACAGCAGTGAGGTAGTAATGCTTTTGCGCGTGAAACAATGTGCAGGAGTTGCTCATGATTGAATAGCCAATTGGTAGCTGCAATGATATCCGGTTGATGGCGGTAGATTTGATTGACGACACTGCCAGTGTTTTCATTGATCGTAGCGGAGACGGTACACCATTCAATGTCTGTATTATTTGCTATTTGGGCATGTAAGGCAGGTAATGCCAACGAAGAATGAGCGTACGAACTATTTAAATCAAGCCAAAGAAGTTTCATGTGGAAATTTTAATATTATCTTTGCAAAGGTACAAAAAACTTGTGGCTTGTAATGTATAGTAAATAAAAAACGCTAATTTTGTATTAATAAACGCAATAAACTAGAGAATTATGGAAATGATAAAGAAATATGCGGGTATCTTGATGATGCTGACTTTATTGGTTGGCTTTACTTCGTGTGAAGACGATGAAGATATTTATGACGATTTGATGGGACGTACTTGGGTTGGTGATTTATGGTTTGGTTCTGACAATAATCCGATAGAAAGTGGTATTCGTTTGGATAACAATGGTTTGGGAATAGATTACCAAGTCTTTGACTACGATGGTAGACCTGCCGGTGATTTGCCATTCCGTTGGTGGGTGGATTATGGAACATTGTATCTTGATTATGGTTATGATTTTGCTTTACGTGAGATTAGAGGTGTTCGTGTTAGAGGTCGTTATTTGCAAGGTGATTTGTATCTTGATGGAGGATATATTGATTATATTGAGTTGCAGATGCAATAGAATAAATTATAATTTAAATAGAAAAGGAGTTATATCAATCGATATAACTCCTTTTCTATTTTGAGCATATTGTTTTATTTTTTTAGAAACAACTTCTTAAATTCCGCCGGATAAGGCGTCTCGAACTCCATTAAATCTCCCGTTACCGGATGATAGAAACAAAGTTTGAAGGCATGGAGTGCCAATCGTCCGATAGGGTTGGGAGAATCTTCTCTTCCATATCTTCCGTCGCCGATAATAGGATGGCCTAAATCCTGCATGTGTACACGAATCTGATTCTTTCGGCCAGTTTCCAAATCGAGTTCCAACAGAGAATATCCGTTAGCGCGTTTGATTGTCTTATAGTGGGTAATAGATTTTGATCCACCGTCATCATATTCACTGGAACTTACGTAAAGCGTTTTATCAGTCAGCCAGGAAACGACTGTATCATAATCTTTTTCCATACTACCTTCCACTACAGCTACATATCGGCGGTCGGTCACTATCTCATGCCAGTTGTCGCGTAGCGTCCGCTGTGTTTTTTCGTCTTTGGCAAACATCATCAGACCGGAAGTATCTCTATCTAAGCGGTGAACGATAAACACACGGAATTGACGTCCGGAGCGTTGCACATATTCATTCAGTATCGTGTAGGCAGTGCGCTCTTTCTGACGCTCCGTATTGACGGATAGAAGTCCTTGCATCTTTTCGACGACAATGATATAGGCGTCTTCATATACAATCTTCAGCAATCTGTTATTAAATTCTTTCTTTCCCTTTTGCTTGCTAATTTTCACTTTCATGCCTGCTTCAAGGGGAAAGTTGAATTGCGTGGTTATCACATTATCAACAAACACGACCCGCTTGCTTAACAACGATTTTAATTTCGTGCGACTTGCATCCGGCATCTTGGCAGCCAGGAACTCCATTAATTCCATGGGCTCTTTGACTGCATAATTGGTATATTGAGCACGTGCTTTTTCAGCAGGAGTTCTTCTAGGTCTTTTTTTCATTTCTTTTTTCTTTTGAGAATTTATTTTTCACCACAGATTACACAGATTAACACAGATTTTTATTACTGATTATTATAATCTGTGCTAATCTGTGGTGAACTCTTTATCGAAGTTCCAGCAACACCACATTTTCTACGTGGTGAGTGTGAGGGAACATATCTACGGGTTGAACAGCCTTCACCTTATACTTTTCATCCAGTAATTGCAGATCCCGCGCTTGAGTAGCAGGATTACAACTAACATATACAATTCGTTTCGGTTCCGCAAACAAAATGACATCAATCACATCCTGGTGCATACCGGCACGGGGAGGGTCTGTGATGATTACGTCGGGGCGTCCATGCTGATTGATGAAATCCTGCGTCAGCATATCTTTCATATCACCGGCATAAAAAATTGCGTTCTTGATATCATTGATCTCTGCATTCACCTTTGCGTCTTCAATAGCTTCCGGCACGTATTCGATACCGATCACCTGACGGGCTTGGCGTGAAACGAAATTGGCAATTGTTCCTGTTCCTGTATAAAGGTCATATACCAGTTCGTTTCCTGTTAATCCGGCAAAGTTACGGGCTATCTTATATAAATTATAAGCCTGTTCCGAGTTAGTCTGATAGAATGATTTCGGGCCGACCTTGAAACGCAGGCCTTCCATCTCTTCAAAGATGTGGTCTTTCCCTTTAAATACGTGAACGTCCAAATCGTTGATGGTATCGTTGCACTTATTATTAATAATGTATAGAAGCGAAGTGATTTCGGGGAAAGAGTCCGCTACGAATTGGAGTAATTGCTTGAACAGTTCCATTTCGTGATCTTCTGTAATCTTGCAAATGACGATTACCATCAGTTCCCCTGTGGAAGATGTGCGTATAATCATATTCCGCAGCATACCTTCCTGTGTGCGCAGATTGATGAAAGAATAATCGTGTTCGTAAGCGTAGTCACGTACTGCGTTCCGGATGCGGTTGGATATATCATCCTGCAACCAGCATTTCTCAATAGCCAGTACTTTGTCGAACGCTCCCGGAATGTGGAAACCTACCGCATTCATCTGATCGTATTTCACGTCCTGACGAACTTCCTCGTTTGTCAACCAGCGCTTATTTGAAAAGGTGAATTCCAGTTTGTTTCTGTAAAACTCCGTTTTGTCAGAACCGAGAATCGGAGAAATCTCGGGAAGTTCGATCTTTCCAATACGTCTCAAATTATCTTCCACTTGCTTTTGCTTATATCTGATCTGCTCTAAATAGGGGAGCACTTGCCACTTGCAGCCACCGCATACGCCATAATGTTGGCAGAAAGGAACAGCGCGATTGGGCGACAGCTCGTGAAACTTTACCGCTTCAGCTTCGGCATATTTATTCTTTTTACGCTTGATTTGCAGGTCTACAACATCACCCGGCACTACATAGGGAACAAAAATCACCAGGTCGTTTACTTTTGCGATGGCTTTTCCTTCGGCAGCCACATCCATGATTGTTACCTTCTCCAATAAGGGAAGCTCTTTTTTCTTTCTTGCCACTTTTACACCAGTCTAATAATTACTTTGCAAAAGTAGGTATTTTTTTTGGAAAAAATTCGGGTATACAGAATTATTCCGGATTGTAATGTCGAAATTGCATTTTGATAGAAAGTTTTTTCGCAAAAAGTTTTCAAGTTTGAGAAATATCCTTAGATTTGCGAACAGAAAAAAGTCATAATGTAACTTTAAACACAATATTATGGATAAAAAAAGAGTTTATACCTTTGGTAATGGTCAGGCAGAAGGAAAGGCTGACATGAAGAATTTGCTCGGTGGTAAGGGAGCCAACCTTGCTGAAATGAATTTAATCGGAATTCCTGTCCCTCCCGGATTCACAATAACTACAGATGTTTGTACGGAATACAATACGTTAGGACGTGATAAAGTGGTTGAGTTGCTGAAAGATGAAGTTGTAAAAGCGATCGCTCATGTGGAAGCGTTGATGAAATCTAAATTCGGTGATGTTGAAAATCCTTTGTTGGTATCTGTACGTTCCGGTGCACGCGCATCTATGCCGGGTATGATGGATACGATCCTGAACCTCGGATTGAATGATGAAGTGGTGGAAGGTATTATCCGTAAAACGGGTAATGCACGTTTTGCATGGGACTCTTATCGTCGTTTTGTACAGATGTACGGTGACGTTGTGTTGGGCATGAAGCCTACCAATAAAGATGATATTGACCCGTTCGAAGCTATCATCGAAGAGGTGAAGAAAGCGAAAGGGGTAGAACTGGATAACGAGTTGAAAGTGGAAGACTTGCAGGAACTCGTAAAGAAATTCAAGGCCGCTGTAAGAGAACAGACCGGAAAAGATTTCCCGACTGGTGCATACGAACAACTTTGGGGAGCTATCTGTGCTGTATTTGATTCATGGATGAATGAACGCGCTATTCTTTATCGTAAGATGGAAGGTATACCTGATGAATGGGGTACAGCTGTCAATGTACAGGCTATGGTGTTCGGTAATATGGGTGATACATCGGCTACAGGTGTTTGTTTCTCACGAGATGCCGGTACAGGCGAAGATCTTTTCAATGGTGAATACCTGATTAACGCACAAGGTGAAGATGTAGTGGCAGGTATCCGTACTCCACAGCAGATCACTAAGATTGGTTCTCAACGTTGGGCTGTATTGGCTGGCATTACCGAAGATGTTCGTGCTGCTAAATTCCCTTCAATGGAAGAAGCAATGCCGGAAATCTATAAAGAACTGGATGCTCTTCAGACTAAACTGGAAAATCATTATAAAGATATGCAGGACATGGAGTTCACCGTACAGGAAGGTAAACTCTGGTTCCTCCAGACACGTAACGGTAAGCGTACAGGTGCTGCCATGGTAAAGATTGCTATGGACTTGCTCCGTCAGGGTATGATTGACGAAAAGACTGCTTTGATGCGCGTGGAACCGAATAAACTTGATGAATTGCTCCACCCTGTATTCGATAAGGATGCTTTGAAGAAAGCCAAAGTGTTGACCCGTGGTCTTCCGGCTTCTCCGGGTGCTGCAACCGGTCAGATCGTATTCTTTGCTGATGACGCTGCCGAATGGCATGCTGCCGGTAAACGTGTGGTGATGGTGCGTATCGAAACTTCTCCAGAAGACTTGGCCGGTATGGCAGTGGCCGAAGGTATTCTTACGGCTCGTGGAGGTATGACTTCTCACGCGGCTGTTGTGGCTCGTGGTATGGGTAAATGCTGCGTATCGGGTGCAGGTGCATTGAACATTGATTATAAAAACCGTACGGTAGAGATTGATGGTGTGTTGCTGAAAGAAGGTGACTATATCTCTTTGAACGGAAGTACAGGTGTAGTATATAATGGTAAGGTAGAAACGAAAGCTGCAGAGCTTTCCGGCAACTTTGCCGAATTAATGACACTGGCTGATAAATATACTCGTTTGCAGGTACGTACCAATGCGGACACTCCTCATGATGCGGAAGTTGCACGTAACTTCGGTGCAGTAGGTATCGGCCTTTGCCGTACAGAACACATGTTCTTCGAAGGCGAAAAGATCAAAGCAATGCGTGAAATGATCCTGGCGGAAAATGCAGAAGGACGTCGGAAAGCATTGGCTAAGATTCTTCCATATCAACAAGAAGACTTCAAAGGTATCTTTAAAGCAATGGCTGGTTGCCCGGTAACCGTTCGTTTGCTTGATCCTCCTTTGCATGAGTTCGTTCCTCACGATTTGAAGGGACAGCAAGAAATGGCGGATACGATGGGTGTAAGCCTGCAATATATCCAGCAACGTGTAGAATCACTGTGTGAACATAACCCGATGTTGGGTCACCGTGGTTGCCGTTTAGGAAATACTTATCCTGAAATTACTCAAATGCAGACACGTGCAATTTTGGGTGCTGCATTGGAACTGAAGAAAGAAGGAGTGGAAACTCATCCGGAAATCATGGTTCCGTTAACCGGTATCTTGTATGAATTCAAGGAGCAGGAAAATGTGATTCGCTCGGAAGCTAAGAAATTGTTTGAGGAAGTAGGAGATAGTATTGACTTCAAAGTAGGTACAATGATCGAGATCCCGCGTGCTGCTTTGACTGCCGACCGTATTGCTTCTTCTGCCGAGTTCTTCTCATTCGGTACAAATGACTTGACGCAGATGACCTTCGGTTATTCTCGTGATGATATAGCTTCTTTCCTTCCTGTTTATCTGGAAAAGAAGATTTTGAAAGTAGACCCGTTCCAGGTTCTCGACCAGAATGGTGTGGGACAGCTGGTACGTATGGCGACAGAAAAAGGCCGTGCTATCCGTCCGGATTTGAAATGTGGTATCTGTGGTGAACATGGTGGTGAGCCTTCTTCTGTGAAGTTCTGTCACCGGGTAGGTTTGAACTACGTTAGTTGTTCTCCATTTAGAGTGCCGATTGCCAGACTGGCGGCGGCGCAGGCAGCGATAGAAGGATAGTCAAATACGCTGGTTAGGTACTTAACTATCTGATAAATAGACTGTAAATACTTGCGAAAGTATTTGCAGTCTATTTTATTTTAGATTATCATTGATTTTTAGTTGGGATTAATAGTATTTCTCAATTCCACCAAATCCTCTGATTTTTTTATTTTCTTTCGTTTTATTGATAAAGTTGTTTAATCGCTTTTCAAATTCTTCAGGTCGTTTTCTGGCTGCTTCAATGTATGCAATTCGGATACGTTTATATGCGTCGGAAAAATGGAGATAATTTTCCCATATTGTCTTATCTTCCTTCAATCTTTCAATTATATCATTGGGGAAAATGAAAGGATCAGACAATACATTTCGTATTTTATCTTCAAATTTGGGGTGTATCATTTTATTTTCCAATAGCCACTTAAGTCTTTCTTTGTTAGCTTGCGAATAGGTACTTTTAGGGTTTCTGGGTGTGAAATGCTGAATTTTATGTTCTTTGTCGAGCGATTTTATTGTACTGTCAATCCACTCGAAACAAAGAGCTTCTTCAACAGCGTCGTTGTATGTGATACTTTTTTCGCCTGAAGACTTGCTGGGAAATACAAACCAAACTTCATTGGCAATCTCAAAGTTGTCATTCAACCACTTTCGCCAATCTTTTCTGTTCTCGAAATACTTTATTTCTATTGACATACCCAATCGTTTAAACTAACTGTTTTATTGCCTTTACTTTCATAATAACGAAGCATTTTACACTATACAATGTCAGTCAAACGCGTCTGTGTCTGATGGCTGAAAGGCTTACCACCCGTCAAAGATACTAAATCTTAAAGAAACAGTCCTCATTACTTCTTAAATCCTTTGGCTTATTATGGTATGACAACACTCACTACATGCAATATATTTGAATAAGAATCGATAGCAAGAATTTTGTGTTGCTATATAATATGATGTACAGAGTCTCCGTTAAACATTTATTTGGTGTTTATTATAAAAAACTAACTAAATGTTTGTTTGTTCATAAAAACTGCTTTACATTTGCACCCAGAAATCAATCGACCGAATTGGGGTCTAACGTTTAATTTAAAAAACAAAGAAAATGAAAAAGGGTTTATTATTGGTAGTTGTGATGTTAGCAACTATCGCTGTAAAAGCACAAGACATTTACGTAGGCGGATCTTTGAACGTTTGGCGTAACAGCACAGGCAACACTACTTCTTTTAAAATTGCTCCGGAAATCGGATACAACTTTAATGAAACATGGGCGCTGGGTGCTGAATTAGCGTATGGACATGAGTATGCAAACAAAGTTTCTATGAATTCATTTGACTTTGCTCCGTATATCCGTTTCTCTTATTATGAAAGTGGTATTGTGCGTTTATTCTTAGATGGAACCGCTTCAATCGGTTTTGATAAAGTGAAAGATGGAGATACTTTTAAAAGAGGTCAAGTCGGTTTGAGACCGGGAATCGCAGTTAAGTTGAATGACAATTTCTCTTTTATAGCTAAGTATGGTTTCTTGGGTTATCGGAGAAATATGGATTATGATGAGGATTATGCTCCTATTAAGCATTCATTCGGACTTAATCTTACTAGCGAAGACCTTTCAATTGGTTTCCACTACGCATTCTGATAAGAAGAAAAGTAATTCAACAAAATAGGAAAGGGAGTTCTCAAAAATAGGGAATTCCCTTTTTTTATGTATAATCTCTATAAATTACGCACTTGTTAACGAAAAAGTTGTTTAATACAAATTACAATTATACATTTGCATTGTTAAACAATAAGGTCAATAAAAACCTTTAGTATTAATTTAAAACTTTAAAATTATGAAGAAGAGTGTTTTGTTTGTTTTATTTGCGCTGATTTCAGTAGCAGGTTTTTCTCAAATTACAGGTTGGAATGCCAAGGTAGGGATGAACTTTAGTAATTATACAGGTGATCTTGATCTGAATGCAAAAGTTGGCTTTAAGCTTGGAGGAGGTTTTGAATATGCTTTTAATGATACATGGTCATTGCAGCCTTCATTATTCTTGACTAGTAAAGGTGCAAAGAAAGATGGAAATAGCATTAATGCAATGTATTTGGAATTACCGGTAATGGCTGCTGCACGTTTTAATGTTGCAGATAATACGAATCTTGTAGTTAATGCAGGTCCTTATTTTGCTTGTGGTATTGCTGGTAAAACAAAATTTGATTTAGGAAACGATACAGAACGTAAAGTTGATACTTTTGGTGATGATGCTTTGAAGCGTTTTGATGCAGGTCTTGGCGTAGGAGTTGCATTGGAATTTGGTAGAATCATTGCAGGTTTGGATGGTCAATTCGGTTTGGTTGATGTGCAGAAATTTGGTAATCCTAAAAACATGAACTTTTCTATTGTTGTAGGATATAAGTTCTGATAAGAAAACACTGAAAAAATAGAGAGCCGTTGCAGAAGGTAATTCGCAACGGCTTTTTTAATATTTCATGATTGGGAAAAACACTTCTCTTATTGGATAAAATGAGGAAGCATAACCAGTTAGTTTTATGATCGGCTATATTTATTAATCTGATAGTTTCTTCAGCTTTTTGAAATGCTCGATTACGGCTAAATAATTTTGGTCCTGACAAGCGTCGAATCTATTCCAGAGATCTCCTAAGACGACAGCCCCTCCGAAACCGAAATCCTTAATCTCCAATAAATTGTCTTCATTGATACCTCCCAATGCCATCACTTTCGAGTCGATAATCTTGGCTCTTTGTGCTTCGCGTAACTCTTCGGCAGTGTATGTTGAATAGTAATTCACTTTAGAGATACTGTCATAGATAGGGCTCATAAAAACATAGTCGTAAAAGTGCTTTCTGTTTTTTACCTCCTCCACTGAATGGCAGGAACAACTGATATGACCATAATAATCATGCGGTTCTTTGGGGTTACGCGCATTCAGGTGAATTCCCATCAGGTTGAATTCTTCTTTTAGATAAAAATGCTCATGTGTAACGATGCGACGGTGATATTTATCCGGAATAAGTGTCAATAGCCGTTCCGAATACATAGCCGGAGTCTCCGGCTTTCTAAGATGTAGGACATCCAGCCCCTCTTCGAAAAGAGCGGTAATAATCTTATCTTCTTCGACGAAGAAAGTAGGGGTGGTAACTACAATTAGTTTCATTTCTTTTGTTAAAATTGGATTGTTTAGCAAAGTTACTAATTAACTATGTCAGAAACCAACCTTTATAGTGAAAATTTGTTAGATTGCAGTGTCCGCAGGTCAATTGTCCATAGTTCGCCGGCTAAAACATCACCAAAGCCACAGATTATTTTCAATACTTCCGTAGCTTCAATGCTCCCTACAATGGCAGGAGTAACCCCCATCACTCCTTTGGGCGGAGGAGGCATCCGTTGCATTTCTTCTTCATCGGGATAAAGATCCCGGTAGTTTTTCTTTTGATTTCCGTAGTTGAATACAGAAACCTGTCCTTCAAAACCGCAGATAGCACCATATACGTAGGGCTTTTTCTGTTCAATGCAAATGTCGTTAATCAGGTAGCGGGTGGCAAAGTTGTCGCAGCCATCCACCACTATATCATATTCCTGAATGATATCATACGCATTGTCTTTCGTCAGCCGGGCAGCGTAGGGGTGTATTTCGATTTCACTGTTGAGAGCGGAGAGCCGTTCCGCAGCACAGATAGCTTTTGGTTTACCTAATTCCTTTTCGGAATAGAGCACTTGTCGTTGTAGGTTGGTGATGCTTACCAAGTCATCATCTACCAGTCCCAGGCATCCCACACCGGCGCCTGCCAGGTAGAGAGCAATGGGAGAGCCTAGCCCTCCCACACCTACAATAAGCACTTTGGCTTCCTGCAGTTTCTTCTGACCTTCTTCTCCGATTTCGGGAAGTATGATTTGTCTATCGTACCGCATCTGCCTATCTTTTAAAATCAAAAGACTGATCCCAATCCTTCCAAACCGGTTCGCGACCCAGTTTCTTCAAGTCACGTTCCACTTCAACCGCCTTTCGCTCATCACTTACGTGAAATTGTTTCAGGGTTTGAGGATAACTGTAATATCCTCCCGGTTCAGTTTTACTCTCCGCACTCATGGTTGTAACACCGAGCGTTGCCATGTGATTTCGGATTTCTGCACTTTCACGGGTGGAATAGGAGATATCTACGTCGTGGTCGAAAATTCGCATCGCGAATGTAAGTTGAGCCAGTTCCCGGTCGTTCATGACTACATTCGGTTGGAATCCGCCATTTTCAGACGGACGCATACGCGGGAAATTTACGCTGTATTTCGTTTTCCAATAATGCTTCTGCAGATAACGCAGATGATAAGCCATCATCGTTACGTCTGTCCGCCATTCTTCCAGACCGATCAGGACACCCATGCCAATCTTATGTACACCTGCCTGTCCCATACGGTCGAAGCCGTCTACACGCCATTCGAATTTAGATTTCATGCCTCTCGGATGATATGTCTTGTAATTTGCTTTATGGTAAGTCTCTTGAAAACAGATCACTCCATTCAGACCATGATTAGTCAGTTCCTGATATTCTTTTGCTTTAAGGGGCATTACTTCAATTTGCAGGTTGCTGAAATAAGGTTTTGCCAAATCCAGCGCCCGGGCAATGTAGGGAACACCTGCTGCGGCAGGGTTTTCACCGGTTACGAGCAGTAGATTTTCAAAAGGAGCCAGTCGTTTGATGGCTTTGTATTCGTTGACAATCTCTTCCTCTGTCAGTATCGTTCTCTTCATCGGATTGCTGATGTGGAAACCGCAATAGACGCAGGAGTTGGTACATGAATTAGTCAGGTAGAGCGGTACGAACATGGAGATAGTCTTACCGAACCGTTCCATCGTATATTTCTGACTAAGGCGTGCCATCACTTCCAGATAAGGAGTGGCGGCAGGTGAAATCAGCGCCATAAAGTCGTTGACATCCAGATGCTCTTTTTTACCCAATGCACGGCGTACGTCGGCATCTGTTTTGGAATAGATGGCTTTTGTCGTCTCTTCCCAGGATATTTTTTCTAATTCGTCGGAGAACATTTTAATCAATTAAAAATTAAAAATTGAAATGAGGGGAGAAGGTAGGTCAGTGGGCTGACTTTCTGTTTCTCCCTACTCATTATTTGTTGGTTTTAGCGCTTTTCTTTAAATCGCGTGACAATCTCATTGCACAGAAATTAGGTCCGCACATCGTACAATATTCTCCATCGATATGATGTCCTGCACGAAAATAGGTCTGCGCCCGCTCCGGGTCGAGAGACAGGTCGAACTGATCTTTCCAGCGGAACTCATAGCGAGCTTTACTCAATGCGTTGTCTCGTACCTGTGCACCCGGGTGTCCTTTTGCCAGGTCAGCGGCATGAGCGGCTATCTTGTAGGTAATGACTCCTACGCGTACGTCCTCTTTGTCGGGTAAGGCAAGGTGTTCTTTCGGAGTGACATAACAAAGCATAGCCGTACCCAGCCATCCGATTTGTGCGGCACCGATAGCAGAAGTGATATGGTCGTATCCGGGAGCAATATCCGTCACCAACGGGCCGAGTGTATAGAATGGGGCGTCATGGCATTTTTCAATCTGACGTTCCATGTTCTCTTTGATTTTATGCATCGGAACGTGTCCGGGGCCTTCAATAAATGCCTGAACATTCTTATCCCAGGCACGAAGCACTAATTCTCCCATGGTATCCAGTTCGGCGAACTGCGCTTCATCGTTCGCATCGTAGATAGAACCCGGACGAAGTCCGTCGCCTAAAGAAACGGCTACATCATATTGTGCCAGGATATCACAAATATCATCAAAGTGATCGTATAAGAAACTTTCCTGATCGTGTACGAGACACCATTTACTCATTATGCTTCCTCCACGGCTGACAATACCGCACAACCGCTTATCGGCAAGATGAACATTATGGCGGCGGATCCCTGCATGAATGGTGAAGTAATCTACACCTTGTTCACATTGTTCAATCAATGTATCCCGGTAGATTTCCCAGGTGAGGTCTTCCACTATGCCGTTCACCTTTTCAAGTGCCTGATAAATAGGAACCGTGCCGACGGGTACGGGACAATTACGGATAATCCATTCGCGTGTTTCATGGATATTTTCTCCTGTGGAAAGATCCATCAAGGTATCGCCACCCCATTTGCAGCTCCACAATGCTTTCTCCACTTCTTCATCTATGCTTGAGGTAGTAGCCGAATTTCCGATATTCGTATTGATTTTCACAAGGAAGTTGCGTCCGATAATCATCGGTTCAGCTTCTGGGTGGTTGATATTGGCCGGTAATACAGCACGTCCTTCTGCAATCTCCTGACGGACAAATTCTGGAGTAATGTGGGTCTTAATTCCCAATTCCTCGCAATTCATGTTCTCGCGGATTGCTACATATTCCATTTCAGGGGTGATAATCCCTCTTTTGGCGTATGCCATTTGAGTGATTGCTTCTCCTTTTTTAGCGCGATAGGGCAGAGCGATGTGCTCGAAACGTAAGTGATCGAGACTTTTATCGTCCCTTCTCATTTGTCCGTATTCCGAAGTAATTTCGGGAAGTTGTTCCACATCACCACGGCCTACAATCCATTCTTCACGCATACGGGGCAGTCCTTTTTTAAGATCAATGCTCATATCTGCATCGCTGAACGGTCCGCTGGTATCATATACATATATCTCCGGGTTCGGTGTTGCTATCTTTTCTTCGCCTTCAAAGCTGACACTGGGCACTTGTTCCACTTTCCGCATCGCTACACGGATATTCGGATAAAGTTTACCGGGTAAATAGACTTTCTGCGAGCGGGGGAATTTTATTTTTTGTTCCATAGTTTATTCGTTTTTAATCAAGAAAAGCCGTTAGAGGTGAACTTGCTTCTGCCACGAAGTCGACGGCTTGTAATCCTAATCCTGCTTCGTAAGCCTGTCTTCCGGCTTCTGTAGCCGCTTTGAATGCTTTTGCCATTTCTACCGGATTTCCGGCAACGGCTATTGCGGTATTAACTAATACAGCGGAAGCTCCCAGTTCCATTGCTTCGGCAGCATGACTGGGTGCACCGATACCCGCATCTACGACTACCGGGATACCTGCCTGTTCGATAATGATTTGCAGGAATTCTTTGGTCTGCAATCCTTTATTGGTACCGATTGGTGCACCGAGCGGCATAACGGTAGCTGCGCCCGCTTCTTCCAGACGTTTGCAGAGTACAGGGTCAGCCTGACAATAAGGCAACACGATAAAACCCAGTTTTACCAGTTCTTCCGTAGCTTTCAGTGTCTCGATAGAGTCAGGGAGCAGATAGCGTGGGTCCGGGTGAATTTCCAGTTTCAGCCAGTTTGTTCCAAAGGCTTCACGAGCCAACTGTGCTGCAAAAACAGCCTCTTCTGCATTACGTACACCGGAAGTATTGGGCAATAGCTGAATATTCGGATGAATAATATGTTTCAGCATGTCATCCTCTTTGTTGTCCATGTCGATTCGTTTCATGGCAACAGTAACCATTTCCGTGCCTGAAGCCAGAATAGCTTGTTCCATTACTTCATTGGAATTGAATTTTCCTGTTCCCAGGAAAAGACGGGAGTTAAATTCGCGTCCCGCAATTACTAACTTTTCCATTCTATATATATTATAAATTAAATTACTGATTGTACATCATTGCTTTACGCATGATTCAGGATTCTACGTGTTTCTTCTATCGGATTATCCGCTCCGAGAATGGTTCCCGACAGGGCTATCCCGTTTACTCCTGTGTGAAGTATGGCAGGAATATCCTCATAAGTGATTCCTCCAATCGCTACTACGGGGATTTCGATATTCGCCTCTTTCATCTGTGAAAGGATGGAGGAATAGCCTTCCAATCCCAGTACAGGGCTTAAATTCTTTTTAGTGGTAGTAAACCGGAAAGGACCGATGCCAAGGTAATCGGCACCGGCACGATAGTGCTGTACAACATCTTCGAATGTATTTGCAGTGCCGCCGATAATGAAAGCCTCTCCAAGAATTTGGCGGGCCTGGTCGATAGGCATATCCTTTTTGCCCAGATGCACACCGTCCACTTCCAGCTTTCGCGCCAGTTCAACGTGATCGTCCAGAACCAAAATTGCTTCGTGCTCTTTACAAAGCGGTTTCAGTTGCAGGGCTACTGCCTCCACTTCTTCGAGAGGAGCCTCTTTCATGCGTAGTTGGATCCATTTGCACCCGCCTTCGAGTGCCATACGTGCCGATTCGAGGTACGAGTACCGTTCGGTCTGATGCGTGATAAATTGTAGACTGACCATTCCCTTATCCTCCGCAAGCAGCTTTGATAATCACCAGGTTATCGTTCTCATGCAATATGAAACCCTCCCATTCGGTACGGGGAATCATTTTGTTGTTTACGGCGATAGCAATGCCTTGAACCGGAAGTTCGAGCTGTGCTGTCAGTTGTGTAAGGGTAGAGTCGGGAGTAATTTCCACCTCTTTGTTGTTCACTTGTACTTTCATTGTCCTATCAGAATAAATAAGTTGAAAGTAAATACAAAGAGCGTGCTTGAATGGAAAGGCGATAAGAAGAAACACAATCCCTACGTCAGTACTAACTGCCTCAGGTTCCTAGGGTATAATCTCAGCCCCTCATGGGGCACCCCTTTGTCTTTACGGGGACAAAGTAAGTGAAAAAGAAACAGAAAAACACTAAATCATTCGATTTTTTTTCATTTTTCTGTTGATTCCTGTTTTTTGATAGGATGAGAAAAGATAAATCGGGCGCCATTTTTGTAATTCTTGTCAATCCAGATATCACCTCCCATATATTGGATGGTCAGTTTGCAGATAGCCAGTCCCAATCCTGTACCCTGTACGAACTCGTTCAGCTTTTCGAAACGTTGGAATACCAGCTCCTGTTTATCTTCGGGGATTCCGGTGCCGGTATCAGTTACCGAGAACAGCATACATTGCTTTTTTTCGTCCACTTCATAATCCAGCGTAATACTTCCTCCGGCAGGAGTGAATTTCAAGGCATTGTTCAGCAGATTGATAATAATCTGCTGCAGGCGCAAGGGATCTGTGTAGAGCATGTAAGGCTCTTTAGGCATTTGCAGTTTAATGTCTACATCCATTGTCTTGTTCCGGTTGGTCAGAGTAATCATATTCTGGCAATGGTTCACCAGCTCACACCATTCATAGTTGAATTGCAGTTTTCCTGATTCCAGGCGTGATATATCCAGTACATCACTAATCAGTTGGAGCAACAGATTGGAGTTGGTCTGGACAATATCTGCGTATTCTTTCAGTTCGTTATTCTGCTCTACCGAACCGATAATCAGACTGGAGAAACCGACAATAGCATTTAGCGGAGTCCGTATCTCGTGGCTCATATTCGAAACAAAGGCACTTTTCAGTTGGTTAGCTTCTTCGGCGCGCTCTTTAGCATCACGCAATTCGACTTCAGACTCTTCCAACTTCTTTTTATCTTCCCGTAGTTGTTTCGTAGTTCTTTCAAGGTGATTCTTCAGGATTTTAGTCCGGTAATAGTAATACAGCGAAATCATTAGACTTCCTACTAATACGAGAAATATAATCAGGATGAATTGTACTTCTGTCTTATAGGCCACAAAGAATGGGATGGGCTGATTGATTACCATTGAGTTAACAGGTAACTTCTTGTTTTCAAATCCCCATTCCTTTAGTTTCTTCGCATCAAATTTATATCTGTTGGGTAAGATATTGATACTGCTGATATCAGTTTCCTTCTGGTCTAAAAAGCGGTAGGCATATTCTCCCATGCTTTGTCCCACTCCTTCATATTGCGGGACATATCCTCCGATAGCCCAGTAACCTATTGCAGTGGAAGTCATGCTGAACATAGGCAGGAGAGGATTGGCTTTGGAAAAAGCATAAACGGAGTTATTCATGTAAGTAATACCCCGGTTATCGATTCTCCAGATGCCAAGCAACATGACTGTGTTTCTGGGAAGATTGCGCAATTGACTGGCAGCCATATCGAGTGTATGGATGCGGCCATCGACGTAGGTGATAGACAACTGTGGGAAATGTTGCAGGTTTTTCTTGAACCATGCCAGTTCGGCAAGTCCGTTGTATGTGTTATCCGATACAAATACAAGGTGTTCTGTTTCCGGATAGAAATCCTGTATCATTTCAATATCTTTTTTAATGTCATATTCGTATGTGCTACAATATCTTACGTTGTATTCCTTCATGCGTTCCATTAAGTTAATGCTTTCGGGATTATAGCTTCGGATGTCGGTCGAATCCTCCGGAATACGTATTCCGTTGCGTGATGCCATTGCACAGAAAACAGGAAGCTGCTTGTACTTTTCATCTTCGAGATGGAGGAAACTGCTCCATGCTTCACCACCCAGGAGAATAACTAATTTGGCTTTCGGATGTTTGTCCAGAATATCGGTCAATGTTTTTTTCCATTGATGCGCCTGCGTTAAGTCTGTTGCATTCATATTTTCTACCATGGTCGAATATCTTCCTCCCAATTGGGTGTAGGTCTCTATAAATGTGCTGATGTTATCGTAGGTATATTTAGTGTCAGAATTATAAGAGGTGATAAACAGGATTTCTTCCTCAGATTCTTCTGTGGTGGCAGCATTGCCGAAAAGGGGGAGGAAAAGGAGTACAGCAATGGAGACAATAAATCGTATTTTTTTTCTTTTATACAGTATCATAATTGTTTGTTATGTTGTTTTATGAGTTGCAAAAATACAACTAATGCATCTGATATACAATAAAAGTCTGTTTCTTTTTAATCTGTAAAAAAGGTCGCTGTGAAAAACACAACGACCTTTTCCATAAGTATAGTTTAGCTTGTAAATTTGATTACATTCTTTTTTCAACCACATCCCAGTCGATGATATCCCACAGGGCGTTTACGTGGTCGGCACGGCGGTTCTGGTAATCCAGATAATAGGAGTGTTCCCAAACGTCAAATCCAAGAAGTGGTTTCAAACCGGCACGTACCGGATTGCTGCCGTTCCCCTCTTTAGTGATTTTCAGTTTACCGTCTTTATCTACGGATAGCCAAGCCCATCCTGAACCAAACAATCCGACTGCTGCTGCATTGAATTCTTTCTTGAAGTTTTCAAAGCTGCCAAAGTCACGTTTGATGGCTTCTCCCAGTTTACCGGCCGGCTCCTTCTTTGAAGGTTTCGGGGCAAATTGCAGGAAGTACAGGTTGTGGTTCAATACTTGTCCGGCGTTATTGAATATAGCTCCATCCGGTGCGGCTGCAACGATTTCTTCTACCGTTTTACCTTCATATTCTGTTCCGGGCACGAGGCTATTCAGATTATTTACATACGTTTGTAGATGTTTTCCGTAATGGAAATCTATTGTTTGCTGACTGATTACAGGTTCCAACGCATTGTTAGCGTAAGGAAGTTTAGGCATTTCGTAAGTCATGGTCATCATAATTAAAGACATTAATATAGTATTCATAATGTTACAAGTTTTAATTGGCTTGTTATACTATAATAACAGAAGCCCTTTGCAAAATGTTCACAGCATCTTACTTTATTTGTAAATGTACTGTATGCGTTCCACTTCTTTCGGATGCTCACGGTCGGTCCGGCAGATCCATTGGCCCGTATTATCATATTCATAATAAGAATTGCTATCGATCTGGTTTCCGTATTTATCGTACAGGCAGGTCAGGCATCCCGATGTTTTCTGGTTATTGCCTAAAATCCGTTGGTAAACGATTTGTGTCAGATAACCGTATTTATCGTATTCATAAGCATCTTTTTGTGAAATAATCTGATCCGAAGAATTGGCAAAAAGCAGGTTTTGATGTTGGGATGAAATCAATCTGCCTTTATCATCATATTTGTTTGCGGTGTACGCCTGAAGTTCTCCATTCTTATTATACTCTTTGGTTTCGGTCAATAACCCCTGTTTATTATAGGAACTTATGATGACTCTTCCATCTGTATACTTGAGCGAATCACTCTCGATACTTCCGTCCGTACCGATACGGCGTGTCCGTCGGTAGAGATCCGTTTTGGTTTTCGGATTCGTTTGCACTTCAAAGATGCAGTGACCTTGCGGATCGTATAATCTGTTCGTTTGTATTTCATTGCTTGGCTGACCGTTCTTTACGGTAAGCGACAATGTAGAAATGAGCTGCCCCTTATCATCATACGAATAAGTGGTCGAGGTATTTCCCGTACTGTCATTTTCCGCAGACTTAATCAATCGTCCTCCATTATAGTATTTCACAGAAGTAGGAGTGGATATGATTGTTTGCAGAATAAACGGTGTCCGTAGTGCATTGGCCTGGTCACGAAATTCCTTATACCTGTGTGTGCAAAGAAAATCCTGCAGCATACTCAAAGATTCGGAATTGACAATGGCAGCTTTTAAAAGCTCAAAATCAGCTTTTTCACTAAGATATTCAAGGTCGTCCAGATGAGTACGTGCTGTAGAAGTCAGGTAAGGTGATTGCTTATACTCGTCAATAATCTGCCGGATGGCTGTTGCGTTTCCTTTCTCCCGGAGGCTGTCGATTCCTTGAAACAGAAAATCATCGTATAACGCGCGAACTTCCGGAAGGAATGGACGCGTATCTTTATCCGTGAAGAATTTCTGCATGTTGGCGTTATCAAAAAATGCCTTGAAATTCGCTGATGTCGGATTACTCTTTACAATCTGGTAAAGCCGTTTGTTTTCCGCAGTGTTGATTTGAGAGATAAATTTGCCGTTCGGATATTCCGTGATGTACGTTTGATAAATATTCAGCGTAGGTGTTTTCAGCATACCTTCCAGTAAAGCCATTTCACGGATGTCCCGCACCTTTTGCAAGATGGCAGAATCTCCCGGATAACCGCTTGACTGGATACTGTCCATCAACGTCTTGCTAAAAGGAATTTGATCTTTCGAAGCATCCAGAATGGAGATAACGGCCAGTTCTGCTTTGTTTTGTACGTTGGAAAGTTGTATTTTCTCTTCTTCACAGATATTGGGAAAATAAGCTTTCGTTGCCCTTTCGTAGCATCCGAAATAGTTGGTGGCAGCCTGTTCGCTTTGCTCGTTCCACAATCCGTTGAGCACATCCAATAATGCCAGTTCCTCGGCATAATAGGTTTGTGTCTCGTCATCTATCTTATCACGGTTTTTCTGCCATTTGTCGGCGTCATTATCGTTCAGATACCTTAGCAGCTTTTCCAGGCGGCTCTGCTTTTGTGCCATTGCCTGTGGAATGCAGGCGACCAGAAACAAACTCAAAATAATCGATAAAAATATACTTCTTTTCATTGCTTTTTGGTGTTAGGTTAAAATAGTTAGTGATGAAAATTCATAAAAATACCTTCATTCTCGAATGAATATTATACTTTTGTATTGAGAACAAATTTGAATGCCAAGGGTTTGTTAAAAATCCACATTGTTTTTATAATGCTGTTATGAATACCAATTATATAGATGAATTGAACGAGAGTCAGTGTGCTGCAGTGACTTATAATGACGGTCCTTCGCTGGTGATAGCCGGTGCAGGTTCGGGGAAGACGCGTGTATTGACTTATAAAATCGCTTACTTGCTGGAACAGGAGAACGGCTACAATCCGTGGAATATCCTTGCACTGACCTTTACGAATAAGGCGGCGCGCGAGATGAAAGAGCGTATTGCCCGTCAGGTAGGTATGGAAAGGGCACGTTATTTGTGGATGGGGACTTTCCATTCCATCTTCTCACGGATTCTTCGTGCCGAAGCAACATTTATCGGGTTCACTTCCCAGTTCACCATCTATGATACGGCTGATAGTAAGAGCCTGCTTCGTTCCATCATCAAAGAGATGGGATTGGACGAGAAAACTTATAAACCGGGAGTAGTGCAGGCACGCATCTCCAATGCCAAAAACCATTTGGTCACTCCTACGGGATACGCTGCCAATAAAGAGGCTTACGAAGGAGATATGGCTGCCAAGATGCCTGCTATCCGTGATATCTATACTCGTTATTGGGACAGATGCCGTCAGGCGGGAGCGATGGATTTTGATGATTTATTGGTATATACCTATATTCTGTTTCGTGACTTTCCGGAAGTGCTGGCACGTTATCGCGATCAGTTCCGTTATGTATTGGTGGACGAGTATCAGGATACGAATTATGCGCAGCATAGCATTGTTCTACAACTGACTAAAGAAAATCAACGGGTCTGTGTAGTGGGAGACGATGCGCAAAGTATCTATTCTTTCCGTGGGGCGGATATTGACAATATTCTCTATTTTACAAAAATCTACCCCAATACGAAAGTTTTTAAACTGGAGCAGAATTATCGTTCCACACAAACCATTGTTTGTGCTGCCAATAGCTTGATTGAGAAGAATGAACGCCAGATACGGAAAGCCGTGTTTTCGGAGAAAGAAAAGGGGGAACCTATCGGCGTATTTCAGGCGTATAGCGATGTGGAAGAGGGAGATATTGTAGCTAATAAGATTGCAGAGCTACGACGGGAGTATCGCTACGGATATGCTGATTTTGCCATCCTGTATCGTACGAATGCACAAAGCCGTATTTTTGAAGAGGCTCTTCGGAAACGGAGTATACCTTATAAGATTTACGGAGGACTTTCGTTCTACCAGCGAAAAGAGATAAAAGATGTGATTGCTTATTTCCGTTTGGTAGTGAATCCGAATGATGAAGAAGCATTCAAGCGAATCATTAATTATCCGGCTCGTGGTATTGGAGATACGACAGTCGGGAAGATTATATCGGCGGCTACCGATCATGGCGTAAGTCTTTGGGCGGCACTCTGTGAACCATTGAGTTACGGACTGGATATAAATAAAGGAACGCATGCAAAACTGCAAGGCTTTCGTGAATTGATAGAAGGTTTCATTGTCGATCAGGCAGATAAGAACGCTTATGAAATAGGAACGAATATCATCCGTCAGTCCGGCATTATCAACGATGTTTGTCAGGACACATCCCCCGAGAATCTAAGCCGTAAGGAAAATATAGAAGAGTTGGTGAATGGAATGAATGACTTCTGCGCTTTGCGGCAGGAGGAGGGTAATCCGAATGTGTCTCTTACCGATTTCCTTTCGGAGATTGCATTGCTTACCGATCAGGATTCCGACAAGGCGGATGATGGGGAAAAGATAACGTTGATGACAGTTCATTCGGCTAAAGGATTGGAGTTTAAGAATGTATTTGTGGTCGGTCTGGAAGAAAACCTGTTTCCCAGTGGGATGGTAGGAGATTCTCCCCGGGCACTGGAAGAAGAACGTCGTTTGTTCTATGTAGCTATTACTCGTGCGGAGGAACATTGTTATCTGTCTTTTGCCAAAACCCGTTTCCGTTATGGAAAGATGGAATTTGGAAGCCCCAGTCGTTTCTTGCGTGATATCGATGTTCATTACTTGCAATTGCCGCATGAGGCAGGAGTGAGCCGTGCTGTCGATGAAGGTGCAGGACGTTTCCGTAGAGAGATTGAAGGAGGATTCACCCGTTCAGCTTCTCCGTCGCGTGCCCCTTTCGGAAGTACATCTTCCGAACAACGTGAACGTCCGAAAGCACAGATCATTGCTTCCAGCGTACCGAGGAATTTGAAGAAAGTTAGTACTGTTAGCCCAAGTAGCGGTGCACAGGCAACCTCTTCCACTTCGCCATCGGTAGCAGGAGTACAGGCCGGACAGATGATAGAGCACGAACGTTTCGGATTGGGTGAAGTGATTAAAGTAGAAGGAACGGGAGACAATGCGAAAGCAACTATTCATTTTAAAAATGCGGGAGACAAACAACTATTATTACGTTTCGCTCGTTTTAAAGTGGTAGAATAAATAATAACACTAAATAGAGAGACTCATGAAGAAACAACTAACAGTAATTTTGCTTTCCGCTTTGATTGTGAGTGGATGTGCGTCGGGGCGTATGGGAAATCCGGGAGCTATCATGGCAGGTGCTTCTATCGGAGGTAGTCTGGGAAGTTCGATAGGCGGACTTATCGGAGATAATAATCATGGCTGGAGGGGCGGTTACCGTGGTTCTGCTATTGGGAATATTGTGGGAACCATTGCCGGTGCGGCTATTGGAAACGCGTTGACGGCGCCGAGGCAAGAGCAAATAGAGGAAGATGCGTATATTCCTGAAGTACGGGAAGTGCGTGTGCAAAAGTATAAGAAACAGCCGCAAGTGCAACAGCCTATTTCTCAACTGAAGTTGCGCAAGATCCGTTTTATAGATGATAATCGCAGTCATGTGATTGATGCGGGAGAAAATAGCAAGATAATCTTTGAGATTATGAATGAAGGGAGAAATCCTGTTTATAATGTAGTTCCTGTGGTAGAAACGGTGGGGAAGGTGAAGCATCTCGGCATTTCTCCTTCCGTGATGGTGGAGGAAATTCTTCCGGGTGAAGGCATCCGTTATACCGCTTCCATTCATGCAGGTGAAAAATTGAAAGACGGTGAAGTGACATTCCGTGTCGCAGTGGCGGACGAGAATGGAATGATTTGTGATTCGCAGGAATTTACCTTGCCTACACAGCGCGGAAACTAGAGTTAAAAGCCCGAAATATTCGGTTTAAATATAGTGACGCTATCCCACCAATATAGTGACGCTATCCTAAGCATATACCGTCACTATATTGGTGGGATAGCGTCACTATTTTAATGGCTATTAATAAGGTAGTTCTTTAGATAAGTTTATGTGAATCGAACAATGCAATTGAATGATATTGTAGGGTTTTATAATAATATTAAGTGTCATGTAATCATTTTATTTCGTATCTTTGTTCATATTTCCAATAAAAGCATTAGAGTGGTATGAAAGAGACATTTAGAAGATATCCTATCGGAATACAGAATTTTGAGGATTTACGTAATAATGATTGTGTGTATATTGATAAAACTGCATTAATTTATCATTTGACTCATACAAATAAGATTTATTTCCTTAGTCGTCCGCGTCGCTTTGGAAAAAGTCTTCTAGTCTCTACTCTTGAAGCTTATTTTTCCGGAAAGAAAGAGTTGTTCGAAGGATTGGCTATGGAACAGTTAGAGAAAGAATGGACTGTTTATCCTGTGTTGCATATTGATTTTAGTAGAACGAAATACACCACAATCGAAGATTTGCAAGAGCAATTGAATCTTTATCTAAGCGAATGGGAGAGGACTTATGGGAAAAATGAAGAAGAAACGAGCTATGCAGCCCGTTTAACCGGTTTGCTTCAACGAATCTACCAACAGACAGGAAAGCAGGCTGTTGTATTGATTGACGAATATGATGCACCTTTATTGGATAGTAATAGCGACTCTGCTTTACAAGGACAATTGCGAACTGAAATGCGGAAGTTTTTCAGTCCTCTTAAAGCGCAAGGGCAATATCTTCGTTTCTTGTTTCTGACAGGAATCAGCAAGTTCAGTCAGATGAGTATATTTAGTGAGCTGAATAACTTGCAGAATATCAGTATGAGCGATGATTATAGTGCTATTTGTGGTATTACAGAGCAAGAGTTGCTAAGTCAGATGCAACCGGATATTGAGAGGATAGCTCAAGCGAATAATGAAACCTATGAAGAAGCTTGTCGGCATTTGAAACGGCAGTATGACGGTTATCATTTCAGCAAGATTTGTGAAGATATTTACAATCCGTTCAGCCTTTTCAATGCATTTTCGCAAAGAGATTATAAGAGCTTTTGGTTTTCTACCGGCACGCCTACTTTCTTGATTGAAATGTTACAGCGAATGGACTTCAGTCTTACTCTATTGGAAAAGATGGAAGTGAAAGACGAAGATTTTGATAAAGCGACAGAGGTTATTACCGATCCGATTCCTGTACTTTATCAGAGTGGCTATTTGACTATTAAAGGATATGAACCTCTCTTTCGTACATATACATTAGGTTATCCCAACGAAGAAGTTAAGATAGGCTTTATTGAGACTCTGATCCCTTCCTATCTCAATCAACCGACACGTGAAAGTAATTTTTATGTAGTCTCTTTTGTAAGAGACCTGATGAAAGGTGATATTGAGCAGTGCCTTCTTCGTACTCGTTCTTTCTTTTCTTCTATACCTTATGATTTGGAGAATAATCAGGAAAAGCACTATCAGACTATTTTCTATTTGTTATTCCGTTTGATGGGGCAATATGTGGATGTAGAGGTTAAGAATGCTATTGGTAGGGCTGATGTGGTAATCAAGATGCCTGATGCGATTTATGTGTTTGAATTTAAGGTAGACGGAACTCCCGAAGAAGCGTTGGCACAAATTAATAGTAAACAGTATGCCATTCCTTATGAGGTAGAGCATCGCAAGGTTGTTAAAGTTGGAGTGAATTTCGATAGTACAACGCGGACTTTGGGACAGTGGAAGATAGAATATTCTTAGTAGAAAGAAATTGAAGCATATATACTTGAAATCAAACATTTTCTGCTTACCTTTGTTAGCTTGAAACAAGATAACAAGAAAGGAGACGAACTTATGTCAAGTAATTATATTCGTTTCGATTGGGCTATGAAACGTTTATTGCGTAATAAAGCCAATTTTGCAGTTCTTGAGGGCTTTCTAACTACTCTTTTGAATGAAAAGATAATCATTCGGAAGCTTTTAGAGAGTGAAAGCAATCAAGAAGATGAGTTTGATAAGTATAATCGTGTAGATATGCTTGCTGAAAACTCGAAAGGTGAACTTATTCTGATTGAAGTTCAGAATAATAATGAGTATGCTTATTTTCAACGTATGCTGTTTGGTACTTCAAAATTAGTAACCGAGTATATTAATCGTGGAGAAGGTTATGATAAGGTACGTAAAGTATATAGTGTCAATATTGTCTATTTTTCTTTAGGTAGTGGCAAAGATACCGTATATCACGGTAAAACGGAATTCCGGGGAATTCATCAGGGAGATATGCTTGAACTGACTCCTTTTCAAAAACAAACTTTTAAAGTGGATACAGTAAGTCAACTTTATCCTGAATATTATATTTTGAAGGTCAATGATTTTAATCAGGTAGCTAAAAGTCCGTTGGAAGAATGGATCTATTATCTGAATACAGGTGATATTCCTGATAGTGCGACTGCTCCAGGTTTAACAGAAGCCCGTGAACGATTAAAACTTGACAAGATGACTAAAGCAGAGCTTGATGCTTACTATCGCCATTTGGATAATATTGTCATATTAAAAGATAATATATTCACTGAACGTGCTGAAGGACGCGCAGAGGGTCATGCTGAAGGGCGTGTAGAGGGTCGTATGGAAGGTATTAATGAAGGTCGTCTGGAAGAGAAAAGGGAAGCTGCAAGCAATATGAAGTCTTTAAATATTCCTCTCGATGTTATTTCGCAAGTCACAGGTTTGTCTATAGAAGAGATAAAGGCGTTGTAATAAACGCCTTTATATAATTGTTAGTATCCTATATCATCTTAGACATGATATAGGATTTTTTATATATAGAAGTCTTGAAATGAGAACATACATAAAAATAGGATATTTTATGCGTTTCTCCTGCTTGAATTTAAGACAGAGTCTTGTATGCAAATAAATATGTGAGTAATTAGGGATTATGGAAATCCGTGGTGCTTTATTTTATATTATTTGGATGCTTATTGTTTGCTGTAAAGAGATTATTTGCGGATATTCGTTTGATTATTTGATAAGTACTTTCTTTTTGCTATATTTGATTTGGATGGAATATAGTGTGAAATAGCTGAAAATATACCGATAAATTTGGGTCTCACCGATGAATGTATTGTTCCTCGGTGAGGAAGGAAGCGACGCACACCGGGCAACGAGTCGTTCCTCGGTGAGGAACAAAGCTTAGTTAGCGGTAAATAATTCGTTTTTTATCCCTTATTTATGTAATATTTAGTCTGAAAACGGTATATTCTTGCATTGATTTATGCATTTATTTCTCTTCTTGCTTTTATTTTGATTTAATATTTATAGAGTGAATCTTAAAAATAGACTAATTTCTTTGGTTGGAAAGATTATTTTTGATATAACC
>NZ_JAJKHN010000032.1:0-69537 GCF_020982715.1 Bacteroides sp. 1_1_30 | reverse complement strand
TTCCTTTTTAGGCTAGCAAAGGTATATGCATGAAGGGAATTGACTAAACTTAATCCCCCAAGAATTACAACTGAGCCCATATTTGCATATATTCGCACTTCACTTTATCTTCTTATTTATATTTCAAATTGAAAAAATGCAGAAACATTGAATAATACTACATCACGATCTCACACTCTTTGTTTCATCACAAACCCCTCAAAGAAATCGTCGCGGTAACTATTACCGATAGCTATTTCATACGATTTTATGAATATATCATTATTGTCAAATGATTCGATGTGACCGGTATTGACAATATATGACTTATTCACCCGCAGAAAAGTTGATTTGGGTAACAAATCGAATATGGCTTTCAAACTCATACGGGTGATAATACGTTGATCGCTAAGTTGGATTATAACGTAATCTTTCAATCCTTCAATGAAGAGAATATCGGAGAAGTTGACTTTGAAATACCGGCGTTCTGCTTTCACAAAAAAATAGTCGGCAGTAACCACCGTTTCTATGGCTTCTTTCTCTTCTTTCAGTAACAAAGAATGGTAAGACAAAGCCTTATCCACAGCTTTTTGAAAACGCTCCGCTTCAACAGGCTTAATCAAATAATCTATCGCATCCACTTCGTAACTGTCCAGTGCATACTCTGTATAGGCTGTAGTGAAAATAACCAGTGTTTTCTTTGAAATCGTACGTGCAAACTCAATTCCTGTAATCCCTGGCATCTGAATGTCAAGAAAAACCAAATCAGTCACATGTTGCTCCATGAAATCGGAAGCAGTGGACGCACTATTAAAACTCCCGATTAATTGAAGGTTACTCGATTCTTCTATCAATAGCTTCATGGCTTCACGTGCCAATGGTTCATCGTCTACAATAATACAATTCATAATGTTATACTTAAAATTACAGTATACTTATTTTCATTCTCTATCTGCTTCAGCTCATACCGACCGGGATACAACAGCCCCAATCTGCGTTGAATATTCACAAGTCCTATCCCTCCGACTTTACCTTTACTAACGGCAACTTCCGGTGTGGAATTCTCGCATCGAAACTCTAATCTATCATTATCAACTTTAAACGAAACGTGCACATACGAAGGATGCTCGCTGTCAAAACTATGCTTTACCGCATTCTCCACAAAAGGAATAAACAATAACGGCTGAATCCAAATGGAATCTGTCTCTCCATGTTCCTCCATCGTAAACTGAAAATTATCACGGCGGATCTTTTCCAGATTCAGATAATCATTTAAGAAACGGATATCCGATGCTAACGAGACTCTTTCTCGCGAACTGTCATTTATCTGATAGCGCAATAAATCCTCTAATTTGAAAAGTACTTTGGATGCTTCTTCCGGATTTCTCTTTATCAGGACATTGGCATTATTCAGCATATTAAAAAGAAAATGCGGATTAATCTGATTTTTAAGAAACTTCAGTTCCGACTGTAAAGTCGTGGATTCCAGTTCATCAATACGCAGGTTGTAGCGTAGCCAATGCATGAACAATGAAATAGCCGCAGAGCCTGCCATGACAAAGCCAATGGTCAGTATGCCCGAAAAAGCATTGATAAAAGTAGCAAAACCATTGGGATCTTTTCCGGGCAGAATCACTTCAAAAAGCAAACCTTGGGTAACTGAAAGAAAAGTAATGACTGCTATATTTGTAATGACTGCCATCAACACATAACTACCCCAACGATTCTTCAACAAGAAATAAGGAACCAATACATACAGGTTTATATATATCACCATATTCATAGAAACAAAATATGCCAGACATCCGCCTAGTCGCCTCCCAAAGGAGACTGTTTGTAAAGGCTCATACCAAAGGACGTTGATTGTTATCAAAACAACAACCAATTGCAGCAGCAAATGCCTGTATATCCGATAACGGGGACTCAATAGAAATGCAGTGACACTTTTATCATTCATGTTTCTGTCAGTGGTATTTTTATTGAAGTCATTACCATGATTGGTATCCATACTCATGACTCACCTCCTTTCAGTTCCAGCCATATACTGCCGACAGCCAATGACAATCTGTAACGGCTTCCATACAAAATATCCAATCTTTGTCTGATTCTTTCCAGCCCTTTATCGGACGACAAGAGATTTACTTCAGGACAAGCGCAAGCGAAAATAATCGTACCCTTTTCCGCTTTCAAATGAGTTTTCAATGAAACAGGAGGCTGTATCTGTTGCTCGTCTATTGCTTTGACTATATATTGTACAAAAGGGATGAAAAGCAAAGGTGGTACCAACATTCTGTTCACTTCGCCTTCGGAAGTAAATTCATAGTAAAATTGTGGTCGGGAGGTCTGTTCCAATGTCAGGTAATTAGTAAGAAATGTAATTTCGCTACTAAGCAAAACTTTGGCCCTATTGCAGTCATACAACTGATAGCGGAGAAGTTGGCTTAACTTCATCAACATCTTTGAGGCTGTTTCCGGCTCACTCAACGTTAATTCTCCCGATTGGTGCAATGTTTTAAAAAGAAGTTCAGGGCTGATCTGTTCTTTTAACCGTTCCACTTCAGAAACGACATGGGCTTTCTCCATTTGTGAAACACGCCGGTTATTAATCATCCACTCCTTCAGGAGAACTGTCATCGTACCTCCTATCATACACAGCGTAGATAACATAAAAGAAGAAATATAGTCCACTACCATGTGCATCGAAAAATAAGAACCTCGCGCATGGAGTTCCGGCCAATAGGAATATGCCATGTATTCTATTGACATCTGTATCAACAGAGCTACGATCATCGCAGCAGAAAGCAATGACAAATAGGTCAAATAATGTCTCTTCAACAAATATTTCGGAAAGAGTTGGAAAAGATTCAAGTAGATAACCGCTACATAAGTGAGCAGGTAAAGAAAGGTAAATGTGTAAATCCATCCGCCCAATATATCCTTATAATCCAAAAAGATAATAAAGACCTGATTGAAAGAGATCGTCCCCAGCACCAGGATAAGTACCAAATACCGCATCCATCGTAAGTCCGGACTAACGAGAAATCGATATAAAAAGGTAGATTCACTACCTGTTGCAAGTGTTTCAGTTGTCATACGCTTTATTGGGGACGAAGATAAAACATTTTTCCGGTTAGACTCTATACCGTATCTCTAAAATTCAAGTTTATAACTCACATTCGTCAATATCGTAGAATTGTCGCTGACATCTATTTTTCCAGTTTTCACATTATATTCATGACCGTAATGTTCTTTAGCACCCGTAAAGTTAAGTCCTTTCACTGCAAATTCATGTGATACTTTTCTCTTGTTGATACGATAACTGACAGTATAATTACCAATCAACATAGGAGAATATTGTTTTGAGAAAGCTTTCGTTTCGTCATATTGCACTTCTTTATCCGGATGATTCATCGTTGCCTCCAAGTCAATCGGAGAATATCGATCACCACCTTGCAAGGTTAGTTTCAGGTTGACACTAAGTATATTCTGTTTATTTCTTCCCAACATCCATTCTTTACCGATGAGTCCGTTTATCACATAATTACGGTTAAACTTCGTGTTATACCACACACCGTCCCCACCCCGGTAACGGGAATCAAACCAGGAACCCGAAATCATATAATAAAGTCCTTTCTCCAAAAAACGTTCGAAGGTAATGTCTATTCCCACATTGCGTCCTCTTCCTTTATTGACCAACGCATCTTCCACATAAAAATCAGAACGGTTAAGTACGGAGTAAGAACTATCCGCCATTACTGGGACATCATGCAAAAACTGGATATATGGTTCTATCTTCAGATTCATGCGATCAGAAATCTTGTAACCGAATGATAACATAATGTGCTGTGCTTTTGTAAAATCAAGATCTTTATTGACGGATTGATCGCCTGTACTTTTCGTTTTAACAAAATATACATCCATCTTTTCCATGCGACTGTACATTCCATAAGCCAACGCAAAGGTTGCTTTTGGAGTAGCTTGCCACTTCAGGCCAACCCGTGGTTCTACAGACCATTTATTGTTCAGAGTCAGAAGCTGTCCATAGATTCCGGCATTAAGGGTCCAACGCTCTGTTAATCCCACCGATGAACTATTGTAGGCTGAAATCAGACTTGTATTACCTTTTCCTTGAGATACAATTTCCAGTGGTTCGGCTTCATAAGGAGCAATGGAAAGATCCATTTTGTAGAACATATTGGTATAAGTGAATCCTGTCTTGTTCGTAAAACGGTTACTGAATTTACGATTAAAGGTAGTGGTAAATATCAGGTTAGTATATTTTGAATCAAGATCCATATAAGGAGTAGACTCCATCGAATGATTGAACAAGGTTGCTCCTCCGTCGAGTTGCGAATAGGTAGCGGCTATCGTGGTCTTCAATGATGCGTCATTATTAAAGAAATAACGATGGCTGACACCTCCGGCTGCCATATATTGCTTGTCTCTTGATTCACTGCGGTCGCCCCAATAATCCCATTTCTCTGTGTTCTTCTCAAAATCACTGGTGAACTTATCAATCAGGCTCGTTCCCCAGACAGAGAATGTTCCGGCTTTCCGTGTTGGAAAGTTAAGTTTGAGGTTCAGGTCCTGATAATCCATCGTTCCTCCTTCAAGATTCAGAAGTCCGGTTGTAGAATAACGGTAATTGAAAATATACGATGCTTTATGTTTCTTGCTCAAAGGGCCTTCGGAAGCGACGTCGATTCCCATAATTCCCACCTGAATGGTATTTTCGTTCTTTTGGTTGTTGCCGTTACGCAATTTCATGTCAAAGACTCCGGATACGGCATTTCCATATTCGGCAGGAAATGCTCCGGTGAAAAAATCAGAGTTTCCAAGCACTTGTGAACTTAGAGAGGAAAGGATTCCTCCACCCAATGTAGCGATGTCCGCAAAGTGATTCGGATTAGGAATTTCGACATCCTCCAGTCTCCATTGCAACAGATGTGGGGCATTGCCATGAATAGAAATTCCATTGGAAGAAACGCTGGGAGCCACTCCGGCAAAAGCAGAAACCAAACGTGCGGGATCATCAAATCCACCGGCATAACGGCTCGCTTCTTCTACACTCAACATGCGTGCTCCGGTAGTAGCCATCTTATTCATTGCTTCTTCCTTGTTCGTCCGCGCACGAATTACCACTTCGTTCAATTCGTTCACGCTTTCTTTCAAAGGTATTTCCAAATATATTTCCTTGGCGGAGGTCACCAGTATTTCTCTGAAAATGCCCGGTTCATATCCCATAAACGCAGCTTCTACGGTATGTCGGCCGACAGGAACCTGCGGTATACTGAAACGACCAAGACTGTCTGTTATCGTACTCGCCCCCTCTTTTTCAGATAGCTTTACTGTTGCATACGGTATCGGAAACTTCGAGTCTCCATCTATAACAATCCCACGGATGGTCTGCATCGGACGTCCTTTCCGTCCTGTTGTCTGGCTGAATACTGTTACAGACACAAATAAAGCGGTCAATAATAGGATCCATCCGCCATAACGATACATTTTACGGGAAAGTTCTTCACTTAGAACTTTTTCAAAAGTTTTGAATACTGTCCCACACTCATCTAAAGAGACGCCGGACTGAATAGATATTTTCTCCAATAATCTAGTTTTATTCATCTTCATGATTTTATTCCATTTTTATTTCGTCACGAAGATAAGGGAGAGATCAGCACTAATTTTTCAAATGAGACGAACGCGTCCCATTTGTAGACTAAATGCAAAATTAGCAAGATGAAAAATAAAAGAAAAGAAAAATGAATGAAGAAAATAACGACAAAGATGTGAAGGCTAACGATTAATCTAACGATAAGCTGCGCAACTTCCACTTTGAAAGCAGCCTCACCTTTTAATAAAAGTCACATCGCTTTTAAAGAATATATAACCCATTCTAAAGGTGGTGTGACTTTCATTAAAGTCCTTTGGTAATTACAGGCAACCCAAATAAGCCCTTTTGCAAAGTCAGAATCTTCGGCCGACCTGTCTTTGTCTTATTATAAGTAGAAGGAGATACATGCAATGTTTCTACATTCCCATTTTCAAAAGCTACCTGCAAATAATATTCTTTACGAACGCCATCCGACACATAACGATGTCTGCCGACCCTACGAGTTTTCTTATGTGTTTCTATATATTTTTTCTGTGCCATGACTTCCTCTTCATGCGTGGAAGCAGAATCGGCGAACCAGTAATTCCCCCCAAGAAACAATACACAACTGATAGCACCGACACAAACCAAATGGCAACAACAATTAATTACTTTATTATCCATTGTTGTCAGCCAAATCCATCCTTTATAGAAAGGAATTGTTGCTATCACTATTATAAGTGCCACTCCAATAGGTATCCACCAGGCAGCCAATGTATCTTCGTATACTACACAGGCAACTCCACATGAAATAATAATCACGAGAATCATCAGGATACGAAGTGTATTAATAAATATAATTTTCATGATATTGTAATATATGTCTGCAAATATACAGAATTGGCCAAATAAATAAGACAACTCCACCATTAAATAATAAATGAATGAGATATTATCAAAAAAACTACAATCTAAATAATTATCAGACTGTAGTTTTATTAATTTATGCTTAAAGGCAAATTCTATCATCGGCATCCACAAAGTAGCCCTAAAAGTATTCCTATTCTTTTATAAAAGAAAGAGTTTGATTTATATGCCTGGAGGATGTTCCTAGAAAAATTGTATATTGTCCAGTATTTGTTTTCCAACTATGTGTCTGATCATCCCAAAAAGCTAAATCCTTGGAAGTTATTATAAACTCAAGGATTCGATTTTCCCCAGGTTTCAAGGATACTTTCTCAAATCTTTTTAGTTCTTTTTCGGGACGTAATACACTTGGCTGGTTCTCTTTGATATATAATTGTACCACCTCAGCTCCTTCACACTTACCTGTATTCGTAAGAGTAACAGAACATTTTATAGTCTGTTTATCATTCATCTTGTTAGATGATAATCGTGGTTTTGTCAAAGCAAATGTTGTATAGGATAGTCCATATCCAAAAGGATAAAGCGGTTCTATCTTCTTTGTATCATACCACCTATATCCAACTAATACATCTTCCTTATAATTAACATCATACACATTAATAAGATGCTCATTTTTAAGCTCATTATAGAGTGATGCCCCTTGTGGCAAATATCCCCATGCCGGTGAATCTTTAAATGACCTTTCTATAGTCATCGGTAATTTTCCTGATGGATTTACTTTTCCGATAATAATATCAGTAAGTGCTTCAAATCCAGATTGTCCTCCATACCAACCATAAATCAAAGCTGCTAATTGTTCGTTCCATGCTGACATATCAATCGCAGACCCAGTATTGATAATAGCAATAGTGTTAGGATTATTTTTAGTGATATAGCGCATAAATGATTCGTCTTCCCTAGGTAAAGCAAACGGACGTTCTACGGCTTCTTTATCCCGTGTACCCATACTCAATAAAACAACATCAGCCTCTTTTATCTCTGCCACAGTAGGCTTTTCAATATAATATACAGTTCGCCCAAAGACTTTCTGCAAAGCATCAATCAGACTTACATTATTATACCCTATCACTTCTGCCGCACCATAGCCACGAGGTATTTCATATACAAATTTACCGGTTAATAATATTTTTCTATTTTTTGTAGGATCAAGCGGTAAAATTTCATTCCTGTTTTTAAGTAATACCACACCTTCTTCTGCAACTCGCCTCGCAGTCTGCTCATGTTCAGGATATTTACTTAACAAAGTCGTGTCATACTTAGGCCTGCTATAAAATCCCATGGCAACACAAGTAGCCAAAGTGGGCCGTATCATATCGTCTAAATCCTTCTCTGTTATTTTCTTTTCATGATATAAATCCAATACTGATACTCCAAAATTATATGAACCCGGCATTTCCAGATTTTGACCTGATTTAATAACCTTTTCCAAATCCCACACAGAATTCCAGTCACTCATAACCAACCATTTAAATCCCAGCTTTTCTCTAAGAATCTTCTTTATTACATACGAACTTTGTCCTGCCCATTCGCCATCGATCTGATTATAAGAAGTCATTACAGACATAGCTCCTGCATCTATCCCAGCTTTAAAACCCGGCAAATAGATTTCATTCATAGCACGTTCTCCGATAATGGAATTACTCCGTTTACGATAAAATTCAGTATTATTCCCGTAGAAATGCTTTAAACATGCCGCTGTACCCGTACTTTGAAGTCCGGTCACATATTGACTGACCATTTGAGATACCAAATAGGGATCTTCTCCAAAATATTCAAAATTTCTGGCACATTGAGACTGTCGATAGATATTTAATCCGGGACCTAACAAAACCTCAATTCCTCCAGCTCTACATTCTTCTCCAATAGCTTTAGCATATTGGTAAGATAACTCCGGTGAAAATGTTGAGGCTAGCAAAATGGGAGAAGGAAAAGCTGTTGAACGTTCCAGTTGCTTTACAACGTTAGGATCAGGCAAATTATTCCGGATATTAACCCCTTGTGTCGCATCCGACAAATAAACAGGAAGTATTCCTTTTTCTTCAAAACCTTTGATAAAAAACTTATTATAGCCCCTAACCATGAGCGCTTTTTCCTCAATTGTCAGCTTCTTTAATAATTCATCCGCCTTCTTGTATGCTTCACTTGTCTCCATTACCTGTTGTGCATATAAACCAATGCAATTTACAAGCATGAAAATCAATAGAAAAAGTTTTTTCATATTCTGATATTAATTGAATGTGGAACTTCTCTTTTACTGATTAAAAGAGAAGTTCCACAATTAGTTTTTAGTTATTGTATAAATCTTGTATTTCTTCTTCTGACAATATTCTGTTATACAAAATAAAATCATCCAGATAACCATTCAAGAAGTTCTCAGGTGCAAATTCTCCATTAGTAAATCGATAGTTACAACCAATATAGTATGGCCAATTATCTACCACCTTGTCAACAACCCCTTTCTTTTCAATAACTTTCTGCCCATCTATATACAAATAACTATCTCTTTTTCCATCCACTTTCTTATAAATACATACATAGTGATGCCACTCACCGTCATCCATTCGTTTACCTTCATATTCAGCCCAGTTTCCTGCTTTTCCCTTGTATTCTACACAGAAAACAACAGTTTTACCACTGGTATCAAGTCTAAACCAACTTTGTCTGGGCACAGGATCGGTATAAGTAGCACCAGGTCCCACACCTTGATGAAAGACTGCATTCTTAGCTGTCATATTTGAAACCTTCACCCAAAATGCAACTGTAAATTCACTATCCGTATAATGATTCTTCAATCCTTCTTCAGGAATAGACAAAATTGAATAATTTTGCTTGTCGCCTTGGAAGTGTGCTGCAAATCGACATTCAGCACTTTCTCCGGAAAAGCGCGCCTGAGAATTATATACACTGGAACCAGCTCCTGCCGTAAGTTCCTCAGGATTCAATTGATTTGGACCTGCATCTTTATTATCACCATCGAATGGCAAATACAATACTAACTTTTCTGCAGAAACAACATATACATAACCTTCTTTCTCTTTCGTAGAGCTATTTACTGAGTTTTTAGCTTTCAACGTCACTTTGTATTTTCCTGGATTATTATATTGCACTACAGGATTTTGTTCTACAGAACTGGCTGGAGTACCTCCTTCAAATGTCCATTCCCATTCTTCAACCGTTCCTAATGTCTTATCCAAGAAGTTAATATATCCCCCGGCATAAGTATTCCGGCATTGTGCACCAAAATCAGCGGCAATCGCATTTTTATCAATAACAGTAATATAATCCTCTCTTACTTTGTCCGAAGACGCTTTGGGATTCTTAGCTGTCAATTTAATAGTATAGATTCCCGGAGAAAGTGTCATTTGTGGATTTTGTTCTGTTGAAGTGATAACTGCTCCACCTTCTTTAGGTGTGAAACTCCATAACCACTCATTCGGATAGCCTTTGGACAAATCTTTAAAAGAAATAACATCTTCATTTGTAGCAGTAGTTTTATCTGCAGAGAAGTCAACAGTTATCTGCGACGGATAGTTAACAGTAATATATTGTTCCTTCACCATTTCGTTTGCTTCTTCTCCGCGTCCGACAGACAAGGTAACCGAATAAACTCCAGGCTTATTATATACAACATTAGGACTAAATAAGATTGAGGTTTCTGGTTCTCCACCTTCGAACCGCCAATTCCATTTAGAAGGTTCACCAGTAGATATGTCTTTGAAAGTAATACTTTCTCCGATTGTGACTTCCTGAAGATCTGATTCGAAAGCAGCTTGCAAGGACTGCAAATCATCTTCAGAACAAGCCAATAACAATATCACAACAATACACTGTAATAAATATATAGTTTTTCTTTTCATATCAGTAATGTATTAAATTCATTGTATTGATTTTATGCTAACAACTTTAAATGCCAGCCCATCCGTATATCGTTTTTCTCCTCCCTCATAGATAATAGCAATCTGTGAATCAGAGAGCTCAACTATATCAGAGTAACCAGAGTTACCTTCATAAACTGTATATTGTCCCTTCCAGTTTTTCCCATTATCCGTACTTTTTTTGATAGTCATATTAATACGTTCCGTAGCGGAAGCAGCATTCGAAAGAAAAACAGCTCCTCCTATTGATAATATACTACCCTGACACTTACAGTCTATTTGATCAATGCTAATTTGAGGTGAAGACCAAGTAAGTCCTCCATCTATGCTAGTACAACTTTTCCGATAAAAGCCTTCATCTGCTCTCATATTCAACATTAACGTTCCCTCTCCTATCTCGGCTACAGAACATTCTCCAACACCACCGACAGGAGTAGGTTCTCCTGGTTTCCATGTTTTTCCGTAATCATCAGAATAAATGATATGAGAATAACTCGTGACCTTTCCACTCTCCCGAGTTGTAAAATAGTTTGGAGCAACTAATCTTCCTTTATGTATTCCCTTTTGAATCTGAATACCATGGCACGGACCGGTAGCATACCAATCCCATTTTTCTTTTTTTACAGAAGAAGTTATTTCAACTGGTTGCGCCCAAGTAATGCCGTCATCATCAGAATATGTATAGTACGGACGTCGGCTGTCTTCTCCGGTACCATTGGTTATTGCCCCCCATTTATCAGTCTGGAAATTCCAAGTCATAAGCAGATGTATTCTACCTCTGTCGTCAACAATAGGCACGGGATTTCCACAAGTGTTTTGTCCATCATTCCATATCGTAATCTGTTTACTCCATGTTTTTCCATTATCCGACGAACGTTTGACTACAAGATCTATATCTCCGCTATCTCCATTACTTCGAGCTTTTCTAGCTTCAGCAAAAGCTAATAAAGTATTGCTTTTACTTTTAACAATAGCAGGTATTCGATAGAGTTCAAAACCATCCGTCCCTTGATTATAAATATAGTTGAATTCGGACGAAGGCACTTCTTCTTCCGGTGGAACAGGAGTTGGGTTTCCTTGTGTCTCATCATCTTTTTGACAAGCCTGTGTAAACATACTTGTAAAAAGAAATACGCATGTAATAATCTTATAGGTTTTCATATCCTTGAGTTTGTTTTAAATTAGGATTGATATTTATATCGCTCAATGGGATTGCAAGATATAATGGAATGATAATATTATCATCGACTTTTTTCTTTAAGTTCGGGACCTCCTGATAAACATCAATCGTTCCACCATAATGAAATCTAAGAAGATCGGGCCATCTTTTCCTCTCAAGATATAACTCTCTTGCACGCTCGTTCAGAATTTCTTTCTCCACTGCTATTTTATTGGTACTTCCACTATAAGTTCCAATCTTGGCACGATCTCTGACTCTATTCAGTTCAATAATAGCCTGTGGCGTTTGATTTAACGCCGCATAGGCTTCTGCTTTAAATAAATACATCTCTGCAAGCCGATATATAACTATATCTGAGTCATAGGTACGATCTCCTTCTGTTTTTGTTCCCTTCATCTTATTATCAAAAGTCCCTATTTCATTTCCGTCCGCATCCTTTGCAGTGATATAAGAGTCTTTGGTTCTGATATCTGCCGGATTAGCATTAAAAAGACCTATCAAAAACGGACTTGGTGCATAAGTGCTGCGAGCTCCTCCTTTAGCATAAGGAATTTCATCCTTATTGACCGCCTTTTCTACAAAAACATCTCTTGGCTTCAGACTCTGACTATACTGAGCTTCCTTTTCATAAATTTCGAAATGGATAGTCCATATCACTTCTTTCCCATATTTAGTTCCATAAATATCTGCAAAGTTATCTTCCAGTGAAAGTCCTTTACTTGCCAAATCCGCATAAGTTATGACATCTTTCAAATCTTGTTCCGATCCATTCATCACTTTTGCTTTCCATAGCAAAATATCGGCTTTCAATGCATAGCATGCCGGCTTCGATGCCCTTCCTTTTCCATTTGCATAACTTTCTTCCGGAAAAAGATCAATTGCCGTATTTACATCACTTAGAGCACGTGCCAAAACTTCCTCCGCGGGTTCTCTTGCTAACTTAGGCTTATTTGAACTTTCTGTCGGTTCCAGTTCCAAAGGGGCATCCCCCCATATCCGGGCAATACAGAAATACATATACCCTCTGATACAATACGCCTCTGCCAATAATCTGTTTTTATCAGCCTCTACACCAAAATCTATTCCGGGAGTATACTTCAGTAACATATTACAATGTTGTATTACAGAGTAATAGCTCGACCAGCTATAACCATTTTGCGATGTGAGGTTTTGCGCCCATAAATTAGAAGGGCCACCTTCCAGCCCTGTTGTAAAGGCATCTCCTCTGTCTTCAAAATGAAGAGTAGAATTCGATGTATCGCGCAATTTGGTATAAATACCGATCATATAACTTTCTACATCGCCTTTTGTATTCCAGTATCCATCTCCGGTAATGCTTGAAACAGTATCTACATCCAGTAAGTTACACGAATGTAACAAGAATAAAGAAATGCCTAATAGTATTGATTTAAATTGTTTCATAATTATGAGTCTTATTTAATTAGAAATTAATTTTTACTCCCATGTTATATTGTCTGGGTCTCGGATAAATACCATAGTCAACACCAGTATATATTTCAGGGAACATGCCATCATATTTTTTTATATAACCAATATTATACGCTCCTGCAAAAACTTCCACAGCACTGAGTCTCATCTTTCTAATCCAAGATAATGGCAACATATAACTTAAAGACACTTCCCTGAATGCCAGGTAATCTCCCTTGCTAAAATACAAGCTATTATTAGTACTACCACTTGCAGAGCTTCCGATCTGATTATCCCATCTCATATGATTTCTATATTGATAATCATAGTCACTCTGAACAGTATATTTAGGATATTTGCTTCCATCATTCGCACTCTGCCAAGAATTGGTCATTGCCTCTTTGATGGCATTATTATTATTACGTGAGCTACCCATTATCTGTCCTTTGAAGCCATTGTCTATTACATGCCCCATAGCCCAGTCCATAACGATTCGCACGGTTAGTCCTTTGTATTTCAATGTATTAATAATTCCTCCGACTTTATCGGGACGAACATATCCCATGAAAATCATGTCTTTAGAGTCCAATTGTCCATCATTATTTACATCTTCAAATATTGCATCTCCCGCATGTTTCTTTCTTCCTTGTGCGTTCGGGTCATTAGGTGCCTTGGCCGCTTCTTCTTCAGTCTGATATGTTCCCAAGTAATGAAAAGCCCATCTTCCGCCAAATCTCTCACCTTCGGCAATACCACCCACTTTTTTTGTCCCTCCAGTTGCAGGATCATAAACAAAGTTTCCTCCTACACGATGCTTTTCTTCTCCATTATCCGGTAAGTCTACTACCACTCCTTTGTTATAAGCAAATGTCAACCCTAAATCCCATGAGAAATCTTTAGTTTGAATAGGAGTAGCATTCAACTCAATCTCTACTCCGGAGTTTCTAACAGATCCATAGTTACTCTTAATGGAACTAAATCCGGTAGAACTCCATAAAGGTTCATCATACAATCTGTCAAATGTCAGTTTGTTGTAATAGTCAATTAACAGTCCTAATCTATTATTGAAAAAGCCCAAATCAACCCCGATGTCATAGGATTCTGTTGTTTCCCAGCGCAACTGCGAATTTTTCAATGTTGTATTTAATATGCCGACAGAGCCCTGATAGTTGGTATCTGTAATCTTATATTCTCCTCTCGAATTAGCCACACTCAAATTGTTGTTACCTGTGCGCCCCCAACTAGCACGCCATTTCCAACGACTAACGATAGCTTCCAATGGTTTATAGAAGTTTTCCCGATGCATATTCCACCCAGCAGATACTCCCGGGAAAAATCCCCATTTATTATCTTCCGCAAATCGCGAAGAACCATCGGCACGCATACTGATGGAGAAAAGATATTTGCCATTATAATCATAATTTACACGTCCGAAATAACTCAAAGTGGCTTCCATTGTTTTAGTCGAACTTGCCCGCTGAGTACTATCTGCCGTTGCATTTAATGTCGGAATTAAATCTATGGAAGAACCACTGCCACTTGCAGAAAGCCTATAACTATAATCATGAGTATAGCTGGCACCTGCTACGACTCCAATATTATGATCTTTCACTTTCTTATCATACGAAAGCACTAAATCTCCCTGCAAATGCCTGTCAAAATTATGTTTGGCAGAAGCCGGACGAATTGTATTTCCGGTTGTTTCATTATCTGCCTGAAAATAATTTTCTATACCTTCCGTACCGAAATAATAGGCTGTAGGCTTTAATATCAAGCCAGGCAGAATATTCCAAATTGCACCTAATTGGAAAGTTGTCCTATATACATTGGTATCATCATAGTTAGTCTTATAATAAATTTCATGCAATCTGCTTCTGAAAGAAGAAATTCCTTCACCCGGAGCCGGAGTTCCATCTTCATAATACAAGCGGTAAGTTGGTGGAGTCAATATGCTTCGTGATATAGTATTAACTGTATTTCCACCTCCTACAGCATCTCTCACCTGCAAACTAGCTTTAGTAGACAGACTCCATGCTTCACTCAATTTATAGTTTCCATTAAACAAAACGCTGTAATTCTTATAATTCGTACCTCGAAGAATACCATCCTGATTCAAATATCTTAATCCTACATAATAGTTAATAGCTTCCGTCCCTCCACTAATGCTCAAATCTATTTCATGCTTCTGCCCAGTTGTAAAGGTGGCTTTCTGAAAGTCATTATCCTGAAAAATAAGTTGTTTACCTGTAACAGGATCTGCCATTGTCTGCCATCCTTCGTTTTCCAACAAGTTACTGACATAACCTTGACCATACTTTTGAAGATAAACATCCAAAAACTCAAGCGTATTCTTTGAGTTTCTAGGATTTCCGGTTGACATACCAAATGAACCGCTCAAAAATTTAGCCTGATCTTCTTTTCCATTATAAGTTAAGTCTGCCTGATTAAATTTGGCAATATTCGAACGAGATAATGTTATATAATCCCGTGCATTCAATAATGGGATTCGCTGAGGTTGTTGTTCCACTCCGTATGTGTATCGCAGACTCACAACAGGTTTCCCTTTCTGACCGGATTTAGTCTTGACAAGAATAATACCATTGGCTGCTCTGGAACCATAGATAGCAGTAGAAGCAGCATCTTTCAAGACCTCTATAGATTCTATATCTGCCGGATTCATATCTGATATATTTCTAAAACCTTGTGATATTATACCATCAATAATTATTAAAGGCGTATCACTTTCCGGCGAAGTTGAACTTCCTCCACGAATAAATAATTGAGGATCAGCTCCAGGCTGCCCACTAGAAATCTGTAAAGACAGACCAGGCACTTTTCCTTGTAACTGTAATAATGGATTCTGTCCGGGTGCCTTCTGGAATTCTTCCTTATTTATCTTAGAAATAGAATTGGTTATTAATGCCCTTGATTGTTTTCCATAGCCTATAGCTACAACTTCATCAAGCAATACAGAACTCTCTTTCAAAACAATAACAATATTTCTACGCCCTTTGACTGCAATTTCTTTTGTTTCCATTCCTACAAAAGAAACAATAAGAGTAGCGTCAGGAGAAACCATTATTGAGAATTCACCGGACGCATTGGTAATGGTACCTTTATCTATTCCTTTTACAGAAATTGAAACTCCGGGCAATTCTACCCCAGTTTGATCCTGTACTATACCAGAGACTTTAATTTCTTTAGAACTGATATCATCTGCTTGAATATTTAGGGAAATAAATAAAAAAGCAAATAACACCGATAATATTTTATTCGTATGCTTTATTGAGTTTTTCATAAAATATAAAATTAAAATTTGAAAATTAATCTTTCATATCAATTGTTTTAGGTCGCAGACAAGTGACCAGAATAACCAGCATAGCCAGTACCAATATAGCAAGCAGTGCAAAATCACGTCCCAGGTGTCCGGCATCCATTGATTCGCCTAAAAGGCTCGTAATAGCAGCTCCGGCAAATACACCACACATATTCATAATACCATAAGCGGTTGCCCTGTAACGTGCAGATACAAACTGACAAAGAATAGGCATATTATTTGCATCAAACATACCAAAACCTATTCCGAATAACACCGCTCCCATGACCAATGCAAAAATAGAATGACCATATCCGATAAACAGCAGGGAAGGTATGATAAGCCCCAAACCCAACGCACCAGTATAAACTCTTCCACGTACATTTTTTAATACCCATTGATCCGAGATGTATCCACCTGCCAATACTCCGAAGAGTGAAGATAAGGCTATAGAAATGGTAGACATAGGACCTGCTACTGAAATATCAATAGACAAGCTATCAGAAAAAAGAGTTGGTAACCAATTCTTTGCCGCCCATCCCGGAGTACCCGGCACACAGAAATAAAATAAGATAACCCAGAAGAAGACATTAGAGAATAACATTCCCAAGCTCTTCAATACCGGAATCTTTTTCATCTTCTGATTCTCCGAGACATTTCCTCTCTCTTTATCACGTAGGAAAAATGCCAGAATAATACCATAACCTACACCTATAATGCCAAACCAATGAAACGTGGTATGCCAGGAATAGATTGCTGCAAAAGTAGCTCCGAACCCACCGATAGCCTGTCCTACATATAATCCCGTCATATGTATTCCCACAGCCAGCGAACGAGTTTTATCTTTGTGAAAATCGGCAATCAGAGACAAAGCAGCAGGTAAATACAGTGCTTCACTAACTCCCATAATCCCACGCAACCAATAGAGTTGATTGAAAGTGGTGGCATAGCCCATCAGATAAGTAACTCCCGACCATACACACAGACTACCTACAATCAACCATTTACGGTTCACACGGTCACCGATGATACCCGACAAAGGACTCATCAGTCCGTATACCCACAGGAAGACAGCCATCAAACGACCAAAATTGGCAGCCGATTCCAATTCCCGGACATCCTCCATCATCGGAATTCGCATAGTGGAAAGCATTTGCCTGTCCATATAATTCAGCAAAGCAACACCCCACAATAGTCCGACTACTACCCAGGGATATATATTTGAAGTTTTATTATTCATGCCTGTTTACTTTAAAATCTCCGTTAAATCGATTTTTATAAAAGCTAAATCCGACTGACTGCTCTCATATAATATGCCTATTGAATTTTCATCTATGGACGTAATGCAGGAATATCCGGCACTGCGATATTGGTCGAAAAGAATCCAATGTTCCTTCGGCCAGGTCATTCCATCATCAAAACTCACTTTCAAAGTCAGTTTATCCCTTTTCCCATAATCATTCGGATTTACAAAGAGAAGCATGCTTTTCTTTTTTCCTTCTTCTATATATTCATGTCGGTGCAGGCTTGCCATACAGGTAGGTTCCACCAGTGCCTTTCTTGAAGTAGGATGTTCCTTCCAACTCGCTCCCAAATCGGTAGTCGTACAAATTCTCCGACCGTTCACCTCTTTATGTCCTCTGTTCCGGTTGTCGCGCATGTTCAACATCAGGGCACCATCATTCAATTGTACGACACTACATTCCGTTACATCCTGATATGCAGAGTTGCTGGTCACCCACGTCTTTCCGTGATCTTTACTATACGTAATATTTGAGAAAGGAAGTCCCTTTTCATCACGTCCTTGTGTGGGAAATACCAACGTACCATCCTTCAACGTAATCCCTTGTCCCGGTGCCGGTGCAAACAGCCACCATTCAGGATGCTTCGTCTTTGCGGTTATATTATCCGGAAAACTCCAGCTAAGACCGTCATCCGTACTTTTCGCTATCATAAACTGGCAGGTTTCTTTTAGTCCTGTTCCGGGTTGGGAGCCTTTTCCTTTCCACTGGTGTGTCCAGACCGTGCTACTTTCATTCAATCCTTCTATCCACTTGCCATCTTTATCCAGCAGGCCATGCATCCACAATCCGGCTACATAAATGTCACCTGTATTTTTATCGACTAGAATACAAGCATCGCTCACTCCATTGTATTTCTGCGGCAAGCCGCCCCATTCTCCCATATCTAATACAGTCTGAACAGGTTGCCAGGTCAATCCCTGATCTGTACTCCGATGAAGAGCAATGTCTATATTTCCTTGCAAATCACGAGAGTAGTCATAACGGGCATCAAAAATGGCTAACAAAGTTCCTTGATTGCTAGTAGCCAATCCCGGAATACGTGACGAAACACACCCATCCTGTCCTTTCTGCCGTACCGCTACTCCTACCCGCAAAGGTTTACTTCCTTTTTCCGAGATTTTCAGATTGCCTTTAGTCGTTTTAATCCGGTTACAGTTAAGCTGAATACAATGATCCAATGAAACCGTATCTTTCAACGTCACGGCTACCCAAAAAGACAAAGAATCCTGATTTACCTGTACTTTATCAGTAAATGATATTTTACGTGCAGCGGGAAGCGCTTTATATAGCAAACGGGATGTATCTATCAGTCCATTTTCTTGTGTACCATATATAGCAACAGAAACAACATCTGCCACATCTGTACTCCCTAATAAATCTAAATCTATTTGCTGAATGGCGTAAGGTTGATTGTCTGCCCTGATTAGAGTAACCTTTAATACAGGACTTGCCGATTTCTTCACCAACACAGGAATTACCGGTCGTTCCAGCACCCATTTTATTTCTTTACCCAAAGACGTGGCTGGCAATACCAATAATAAAATCATTGAAAATATGATTAATATTTCCCTTCTTACTTTCATAGTATTTTTATTTTAGGTAATTTTGAACGCATTTAACTAGATTTGAGGGGAATGACAGAAAGTAAAATAGCTAAACCCCAGCAATATACTTTTACTGTCATCTCCTCTTTTTATATCTAAAAATCGAAGAAATTTATTGCATCTAAATCACCTTTTAATTTGTCATACTCCTCAACTGAAAAAGGTTTTATCGGTAAACGACAACTGCCACAATCAATACCTATTAATTTCATGATAGCTTTACCTCCACGTACGCCTCCACCATATTTAATGATAACTTCCACTGTACGTATAGATTTCATTTGCCAGACACGTGCTGTTTCCACATCATTTTGCTTCATTGATTCAAAAATGGCATGGTAAACATTGGGAATATAATTATATGTACTTCCTACGCCTGCCACAGCTCCCATTGATAAACCTGCAATCAGAATCTCGTCAAAGCCATGCAGAACTTCAAACTTATGCTGCTCCAAATCGATGCAAGCCCCCATCTCCATCAGGTTATTATGAGTAAATTTAGTACCTACCAAGTTTGGTATTTTCTTCTTACCCTCTACCAAAAATCTATCTACCGGCAAATTAACCCCTGTGATCGACGGCATATTATAGTAATAGAAAGGCAGTCCACTGGCAGACCTGCAAACCGGAGCAAAAAAATCGATCAACTCATCTACCGTTCCCGGCTTGAAAAAAGACGGAGCTATTGAAGCAATGGCATCGGCTCCTGCTTTTTCCGCATGACATGCCAGTTCCATAGCACTCCGCTGACAGTTTGAACCTACATGGGCAATCACTTTGAACCGCTTACCAGCCGAAGCAACCCATTTTTCAAGAATTAATTTACGTTCATCAATCGTCAGCGAAGAGAATTCACCGGTCGTACCGCACACAAACACCCCTTTAATAGGAGTTGATGCGATCCAATCAGCATATTTTTCAATAACAGATAAATTTACATCCCCATTTTCATCCATTGGGGTGAAGGTGGCCGCAACCATCCCTTCCAGTCTTTCATAATTGTTCATAATGCATTTAATTAGATTTGATATTTCATTTTATTTCTAGAAACTTCCCTTCAGAATAAATGGCGTCCGTATTCCCGGCTGTACCTCACCACTTACGATGAATACCTGATTTCCGACAGAAACAACATTCGTAGTAACCGGAATGCGATAAGGACATTCGAGCGAATCTACCAGAGAATTCGTACTTGTACTGACTAATCGTAACTTACGGCTGAATCCCGGATGCTCGGAAGATGTAGGAAGAATCTCTTCCACTCCCCCAAATAGCAGAATCTTATCCTCCCCGTATGGTATACCAGTCCCCGCCATTACAGGAAAAGAACCGATCATTTTACTCCATTTTCCAACGCCTGGCTCAAATACGTACCCCTCCGTATGTTCTACCATCGCCTCATCCGGAGCATAACTTCTTCCGCTGAAAAGATAAAATCGTTCCCCTTGAGCCACACCTACTGCATAGGAAAGAGAAGGACCATTCCAATCCGGCATTTCTTGCCATCCTCTTTCTTTATGCATCAAATCAAGCATGTAAAAATGATGAGTCGACTGTTCATTTACCATAGTCTCTTGCCCCCCAGCAATATAAATACAGTTATCACCCATTGCTCCCGTTGCATTCGCCAACGGAACCGGCAAAGATGGATAACTGACAGAGTCTATCACAAATGAATCTTCTTCTTTCTTTATCAGGAAAACGTTATCACTACACTGCGTACGATCACACCCTCCAATACACAACAATCCTTCCGGCAGACTTATTGAAACTCCATAAGCAAGCGGGCGATCGAGAAAATCATCATAAACAGTCCATTTTCCCGTTTGTAAATCATAGCTATATAAAGTAGACCACCAAGTTTTCGTTCCTCCTTCCCAAGGATACTTGTCAGGAAAGTTAGCTCCGCCCAGCACAAGCAACTTTCCTTCCACTATCCCGGAATATGCACCTGCTAATCCGACGTTCTCCGGCATGCCGGCGCATCCTGGAAGCAGCAATGAGTTTTCCCATTGCACCTCTATCCTCTTTTCCTTTTTTCTCAAACAAGATGTATTCATAAACAATATTATTAAGGATAAACATAAAATGATGAAATGTAGTCTTTTCATATCCCTTCTACCTTTTCACTACTTTCTTTTTCTGCCATCAACTCCTGACTCCGATTGACCTTGAAAATCTTATAAACCTCAAAATGTCTTTCGATGGCATCCCGGTATCCTTTTTCATCCCCTTTTTTTATAAAATCCAGCAAATCAGCATGAGTAGCTATTTTACCACTTTTACTCATTTCTATATTTATAGGTTTCAAATAATCTTTGAATTTTTCTTTCACATAGACAAGTATAGGGTGAATGATTTCCTGAAATTCGGATATTATTTTATTTCCAGTGATTTTATATAGTTTCGTATGAAAAGCCGATTCACTGATTAATGCGTATTCATTATTCTCAAAAACAATTCCCATTTTCACTATCTCGCTTAATTCTTCGATGTCTTTAGGAGTTATCTTACGGAAAATATCGCTTGATATTCCTATTTCAAGTGCAATTCTGAAATCTAACAGATCTAAAATAGTTTCTTCACTCAAAACACGAGGATCTATCACTCTTTTCATCCCTCCTAAAATAGAAGGTTCGGTCAGAACCATTCCTTTGCGAGGACGTGCATGAATCAGCCCCATCATTTTCAAACGACTCAATGCTTCTCTGACAACACTCCTTGCAACTCCTAATTCTGCAGCCAGATTATTCTCATTGGGAATTGAATCTCCACGCCTTAAGTCATTCTTTTTAAAGTAAGTAAGCAGACTGTCTTCCACCTGATCGATTAATGTTGTTTGATTAATTTCTATCTTCATATTATTAGAATTTTATGATTTGTATTATTTGTCTGATAAATAATACAAATGCAATATTAAGGGATTTTTTTTAGAATACAATAATATTAGTATAGAAAAACACTCACTTATGCTGAAAAACATAATTTTCGGCACAGGACAAGAAACGTTCACTTGTTCAACACATTAGAAGATTATTCCCAAACATTGCATCAATTACTTGTCCGCCTCACATAAAACAAATACCTTTACTGCATAATTTTCATTATCCCCTTACAACAAAACAATTATTTTCTTATAGGAAAACAAATAGTTTTTTATAACAGGACAATAGACACCCTATAACAGGACGAGCAAAATTATACTAAGCAGTTTCATAAAAGCTACAGTAAAAAACAATAAAGAATACAGAGAATATATTTAATTATCAGAATAATGGCATATTACGACTTTAAGAAGAAACCGGCTCTCACTACAAAAGAGGGAGAAAAGGATGTGTTGTACCCCAGCATTGTATTTAACGGCACTATCAACACCAAACAACTATTGAAACAACTCGTTGCCCGCACCGGATACAAGCCGGGAGTGGTAGAAGGTACACTGATGGAACTTGTAGACCTCGTGGGAGAATACATAGGACAAGGCTACCGGGTAGAAGTAGGTGAGTTCGGTTATTTTTCCGGAAAGATAAAATCCCGACTAGTGAAAGATAAAAAAGACCTGCGTTCACCTTCCATTCAATTCAACGGAGTGAATTTCCTTGCTTCCAAAACATTCAAGAAGAAAGCAACGGGTAAACTGGAACGGGCTCAAAAACTATTTTTCCAAGCTTCAAGCCAACTGGATGACGAAGAACTGAAAAGAAGACTACTTGAACACGTCAACCGATATGGATTCATCACACGCACCACATATACCGAACTGACCGGACGACTGAAAAATAAAGCATTAGAGGATTTAAAGCGGTTTGCCAAAGAAGGCATAATCTGTAAAGTGGGACGTGGGAATCAAATGCTTTTTGTGAAAAACCAAGAGGATAGTCAAACAGAGCAGAATATATAACATAAAAAAAGGCTATCTATCCCAGACAGCCAATCTTTGTTAACCTTAAATCTAATACTATGAAAAACACACTACAAAGATACGAGCTTTTCGGTTATCTCCAAATTTTCAGGTCAAAGCAGTGTATCTTATAACATGGTTTAATAGAAACAACCAATCCGTTAACATTTAACATAAATCAATTGGATATTAACGAATATCCGCTCAATGAAACCAAACTGTTTTCATTTCGTTATCTCACCATAAAACAAACCTTTCCTATACCTTAATTGTTCATTATATAAACGAATTTCACATGATATGAGCACCAAAGAACAATACTGGAAATATTCCCTCATCGTCATCATCCTATTTATGGGGATCATCATCTTCCGACAAATCACTCCATTCCTGGGAGGATTATTGGGAGCACTCACTATTTATATTCTTGTACGCGGACAGATGAGATATCTGGTAGAAAAACGAAAGCTAAAACGTAGCCTAAGTGCTTTACTGATTACCGCAGAAACTATTTTTGTCTTCCTTATTCCTTTGGGACTGACCGTCTGGATGGTAGTAAATAAACTACAAGATATCAATCTGGACCCACAAACGTATATCGCACCGATCCAACAAGTAGCCGAATTTATCAAAGAGAAAACAGGATATGATGTATTAGGAAAAGATACATTGACATTCATTGTCTCCATACTTCCCCGTATCGGACAAATCATAATGGAGAGTATCAGCAGTCTCGCCATCAACCTGTTCGTCATGATCTTTGTACTTTATTTCATGTTGATCGGAGGGAAAAAAATGGAAGCATACGTCAACGATATTCTGCCATTTAACGAGACCAATACTCAAGAAGTGATCCACGAAATCAATATGATTGTTCGTTCCAATGCCATCGGTATTCCCTTGCTGGCTATCATTCAGGGAGGAGTAGCCATGATCGGTTATCTCCTTTTCGGAGCACCCAACATATTGATGCTGGGATTTCTGACCTGCTTTGCAACCATTATTCCGATGGTAGGCACCGCACTGGTATGGTTTCCCGTAGCCGCTTACCTTGCCATAAGCGGAGACTGGTTTAATGCCATCGGAATTGCTGCTTATGGAGCCATCGTCGTATCACAGTCAGATAACCTGATCCGGTTTATTCTCCAAAAGAAAATGGCAGATACACATCCGCTTATCACCATTTTCGGAGTAGTCATCGGTCTGCCGTTATTTGGGTTCATGGGAGTGATCTTCGGCCCGTTATTGCTTTCGCTATTCTTTCTTTTTGTAGATATGTTTAAAAAAGAATATCTGGACTTACGAAATAACCTCCCGTCGAGATGACGGAACTACCGAAAAATTGTGTACTTTTGCCGTTGTAAAAACGACACTAAAATTTGATGGAAACATTTACATTCAATACTGTCGAACTGATTCTTTTATCAGCGGCAGGTATTCTTTTTATCATTCAGCTCATCTATTATTTTGGCCTGTACAATCGGATACATGCCCATAATAAGGCTGTACGCAAAGAAGAGGTACATTTTTCACGAGAACTGCCTCCACTTTCCGTAATTCTCTGCGCACGCAATGAGGCTGAAAACCTGCGTAAAATCCTGCCAGCCATTCTGGAACAGGATTATCCGCAATTCGAGGTGATTGTCATCAACGATGCTTCCACAGATGAAACCGAGGATATACTGGGAATGATGGAAGAAAAATATCCTCATCTTTACCATAGTTTTACCCCTGAAAGCGCACGCTATATCAGTCATAAAAAACTGGCCCTGACATTAGGCATTAAAGCCAGTAAACATGATTGGCTGGTATTTACAGAAACAAACTGTATGCCGGCAAGTAACCAATGGTTAAAGTTAATGGCACGCAACTTTACTCCGCAGACTCAAATCGTATTGGGATATAGCGGCTATGACCGTACAAAAGGATGGTTGCACAAACGTACCGCATTTGATACCCTCTTCCAATCCTTGCGTTATCTGGGATTCGCTTTAGCCGGAAAACCATATATGGGTATCGGACGTAACTTAGCTTACCGGAAAGAGTTGTTTTTCCAACAGAAAGGATTCTCCAAATACCTGAACCTGCAACGTGGAGAGGATGACCTATTCATCAACCAGTTGGCAACTCCTTCAAATACCCGCGTCGAAACAGACATCAACGCCACCACACGGATAAATCCTGTGTACCGATACAAAGAATGGAAAGAGGAAAAAATAAGCTATATGGCGACCGCAAGATATTATCAGGGAATACAACGATACCTTTTGGGATTTGAGACTTTCTCCCGTCTGTTATTCTATGTTTCCTGTATAGCAGGCATCGCATCCGGCGTCCTCAATTCTCATTGGTTAGTCGCAGGCATCGCACTGTTAATCTGGTTACTACGCTTCATCATGCAAATTGTCGTTATTAACCAAACAGCCAAAGAAATGGGAGGAAACCGGAAATACTATTTCTCATTACCGCTATTCGACCTTCTCCAACCTATACAGTCGCTGAATTTCAAGATTTGCCGATTCTTTCGAGGAAAAGGAGATTTCATGAGAAGATGAATTCATGGAATCAACCGTTGCATATAAATAGCATCCGAACCATCATGATAATAGCATGGCTTTATTCCTGCCGGAATAAAGCCATTTTTCATATATAGCGCAATAGCGGCAGCGTTCGTCACCTTCACTTCCAAAGTAATTTTAGCAGCCTTACATTCGTTAGCTGTCCGAATCGTTTGGTCCATCAATGCTTGTCCCAATCCTTTCCCTCTGAAATCCGGATGGACAGCTATCGAATATATCCTTAAATAATGAGTTCCACCATGGAATAATAAGGAGACATAAGCGATTACCCTATCCCCTTCCATCATTACATAGAAAGTTCCTTTCGAGCGGCTTATCAGATAAGCAAACTGTTCTTTCGAAAAGCTATCTTCCCGAAAACATTCCCATTCTATTTCCAAAATAGCAGGAATATCACTTTGCTGTGCTTTACGAACAAATAAACCCGTCTCCATCATCAATAATGTTTCGCCTCCAAGGCCTGTTCAAAATGATTCAGTAACCGGTAATACATTTCATCACCGATAATGGCATCTTCCAGCCCATGGTCGATACTCGGATTATCATTGATCTCAATAACATAGGCTTTATCATCTACCATTTTCAGGTCGACTCCATACAATCCCTTTCCGATCAGATTCGCAGCTTTAACGGCTGTATCCAACACTACCCGAGGTACCTGATAAATAGGAATCGTATCTACCAGTCCGCAACGACTTCTGCCCGAATCATAGTGGCAGTAAATTTGCCAATGTCCTTTTGCCATATAATATTTGCAGGCATACAGCGGTACCCCATTCAACAGGCCGACACGCCAGTCAAACTCCGTAGGAGTAAATGCCTGCGCCAGTAAGATAGCCGACTTCTCAAAAAGCATCTTCAGACTTGCTTGCAGTTCTTCCTCATTCGAAACCTTTTTCATGCCAATGGAATAAGACCCATCCGGTATCTTCAGAATAAAAGGAGCCCCCACCTGTTCGCTGATCTGCTCAAACGAATGATCGTTTGACTGAAAAATCAGCGTTGACTTAGGAGCAGAAATTTTTTCCTTTTCAAAAAGTTCTTTCAGGTATACTTTGTTCGTACACCGGATGATGGAAAGCGGATCGTCAATAACGGCCATTCCGTTTTGTGCAGCCAATTGCGACAAATGGAATGTATAATGATTCAATGATGTTGTAGTACGAATGAACAAGGCATCAAATTCGAGCAAACGGATGGCGTCATCTTCCGTAATCATTTCCACATGAATATTCATCTTCTTGGCAACTTCTGCCAATTTATGCAAGGCACCTTTGTTGCTGGGCGGAAATTTTTCCTGTGGATCAACCAATACAGCTAAACTATAACGGGAAGCTTTCGCCGACTTAGGCGCACGCCATATTTTCTTATTAAAGTTATCCAATGTGTTGGCAAAGAAATCCTGCTCTTCATCATTGAGCCGATTCAGAGGAAGAAATTGAATACTTTCGATCTGATTTCTGGGATGAGTATTCAAAGCCACCCTCAATAATGGGCAAGGGTAATTCTCAAAAATAAATCGTGCAATCCGCTCCAGACCTTTCTCTCTACATTTGCCAAAGTAAATGTTCAGATACCAAATGTCGTCTTTGACATTGTTCTTCTGTATCCACTGGTAACAGAGGGCTTGCAGACTACGATCCATCCGAACACCCGTCCCGGTCTCCAACTTGTTGATTATATCAACATCCGGAATGACTTTCTGTCCTCTCGTTTGGGCTAACAATGAACAGTAATACCCTTCAGAGTTATAACTGTAATCATCGCTAAGATTAATAACTAACTTCCGGTCTTTTTCTACCGGCTTGTTTTTCAGATAGTCGGAAACAGTCAGGACACTACTTGTCTCGTAATACGGTTTCCAGTCATCCAGATTATCCAACAGGATTAACACATTATTCATAATGGTTAAAAATTAAACCTACAAGAGGATATTAAGTAAATTGGGCGCAAATATAGACATATTATTCACTCCACATCACGCAACAGACTAAATTATTTATGCAGTAGAAAACGGGTAGATAAAAAGAGGATTATTCGTATCTCATGGAGCTTGCCGGATTGATCTTGGTAATCAAAAATGAAGGACCAATCAACATCAATACAGAAGCAAACAAAGTACCCAAATTAATCAAGATAAAAAGTAAAACATTAAAAGATACCGGGACAGTATCTACGTAATAAGTCTCCGGATCAAGTTTGAAGAGTCCGAATTGAGATTGAAGAATACAGAATGCCAAACCAATAGCATTGCCCCATAGCATACCTTTGCCAATCAGAAAGACTGCAAACCAAAGAAAGGTTCTGCGAATCGTGAAATTATTGGCTCCTAATGCTTTTAAAATCCCAATCATATTGGTGCGTTCGATGATAATAATCAGTAAACCGGAAATCATGGTGAAGCCGGCAACTCCTATCATCAAAATCAGAATCACCCATACGTTCAAATCCAATAAATCAAGCCAGGCAAAGATTTGAGGATTCAGTTGTTCGATGTTACGCACATAATACACACCTCCCAGGTCATCTTGCCTGTTGTCAATATCAGTTGCGATCTCATAGGTTATATCTTCCAGTTTATCATAATCTTTCACCTGTAATTCCACACCGGTCACCTGTTCCGGTTGCCAACCGTTCAAGCGATTCACCAGATTAAGATCCGTCAGTAAAAAGAGGTTGTCGTATTCGGAGAAGTTCGTCTGATAAATTCCGGCAATCGTCAGGCGACGAGCGCGAATATCATCCTGTATATAATAGGTATATATCTTATCTCCCAGTTTCAACTTCATTTTAGTTGCCAACGCTTTCGAGATAAGCACTTGATTGGTAGATACAGAATCACTGAAAACAGGAATCTCCCCTTCTACCAAATACTCTTTTATAAAATGGGGGTCGAACTCCGGACCTACCCCTTTTAACACCATTCCCTGAAAAGCGTCATCGGTCTTAATCATACCCGGTTTGGTAGAGAAACGCTGCACATGGCTTATCTCCGGATAATCAGCAAGAGCAGTCATCATACTGTCTCCTACCACAATCGGATGAGTTTCGTAAGAACTGACGGCATCCAGATTAGTTATCTGAATATGTGACCCGAATCCTATGACTTTATTTCTCACCTCACTTTTAAACCCGATAACTACCGCCACCGCAATAATCATCACAGCCAAGCCAATAGCAATACCCGCCATGGCAATGAGGACCGCAGGACGTGACACCTGCTTTCCGCCATCGCTTTCACGATAGATACGTCGAGCTATGAAAAGTGATAGAGACATTGGGTTAAGTATTAAGTATAAAGTATTAAGTATTAGACATAAAGTATTAGGCAGTTATACACACGAGCAAACACACAAGAAGCTACGGTTAATACTTAATACCTAATACTTAATACTTAAATTTCATTCTGTTCTTCCCGGATATGCTTCCAAGGCCTTCTGCAAGACAAAAAGCGCACGGGTTAAATCTTCTTTCTTCAATACGTAAGCAATACGAACTTCATTAATGCCGGAACCCGGAGTGGTATAGAAACCGGAAGCCGGAGCCATGAATACCGTCTGACCTTCATATTCAAAATCAGAGAGGCACCATGCACAGAACTTGTCGGAATCATCTACCGGGAGTTTCGCTACTGTATAGAAAGCGCCCATCGGGATGGGTGAATAAACACCGGGAATACGGTTCAAACCGTCAATCAAGCATTTACGACGTTCTACATATTCATCATACGTTTCACGAGAATACTCTTCCGGAGCATCCAAAGAGGCCTCTGCAGCAATCTGTCCGATCAATGGAGGACTCAAACGAGCCTGGCAGAACTTCATGACAGCATCGCGTATCTCCTTGTTTTTGGTTATCAACGCACCAATACGAATACCACATTCTGAATAACGTTTGGATACGGAGTCAATTAATACCACATTATTCTCAATACCTTCCAAATGGCAGGCAGAGATATAAGGAGAACCGGTATATATAAATTCACGATATACTTCATCGGAGAAAAGGAACAAATCGTACTTCTTTACAAGGTCACGAATCTGATTCATTTCACGACGGGTATACAAATAACCGGTAGGATTGTTGGGATTACAAATAAGAATCGCTTTGGTACGCTCATTAATCAGTTCTTCAAACTTCTCTACTTTCGGAAGGGAAAAGCCCTCTTCAATGGTCGTAGCAATGGTGCGGATCTTTGCTCCGGCAGAGATTGCAAATGCCATATAGTTAGCATAAGCCGGTTCCGGAACGATTATTTCATCTCCCGGATTCAGGCAGGAAAGGAAGGAAAAAAGTACGGCTTCCGAACCTCCTGATGTAATGATTATATCGTCTGCTGTAAGGTTGATATTGAATTTCGCATAATATCCTACTAATTTCTCGCGATAGCTACGATAACCGGCACTTGGACTATACTCCAATACCTTCCGGTCAATATTGCGTATCGCGTCAATCGCGGCCTGAGGAGTGGGCAGATCAGGCTGTCCGATGTTCAGGTGAAACACATGGACTCCACGTTGCTTGGCAGCGTCTGCCAAAGGAGCCAGCTTTCTGATAGGAGATGCAGGCATCTCGTTTCCGCGAATGGATATGGTTGGCATAATTTTAACTACAAATTACTTAATTACTATTTACTTTTTCTACTTGGAGCTGCAAATGTACGCAATAATTTGAATACAGAGACATAAAAACTTTAAAAACCTTAGCAAGGTTAAAATCGTTATGGTAATTTGAAAAGAAAGCTATACATTTGTCATACGGAAAACTTAAAACAATATCATAATGACCATACACCTTATCTCATTTGCTTCAATCCTTCACAAACAAGTCTCGCTACGTAGCTCACACGAAGCTATTTTAAGCGAAATTGAAAAATATTATACCGTAAAGCTCGTTGATTATCAAGATATGGACAAGCTTAGTAGTGATGATTTCAAAATTATTTTTATCGCTACCGGTGGGGTGGAAAGACTGGTCATACAGCAATTCGAAAACCTCCCCCGCCCTGCCATTTTACTGGCAGACGGCATGCAGAACTCTCTTGCTGCCGCATTGGAAATATCCACATGGCTACGGGGACGTGGAATGAAGAGCGAAATACTACATGGCGAATTACCTGCTATCATCCTGCGTATTCATACACTTTATAATAATTTCCGTGCACAACGTTCCTTATTCGGCAAACGTATCGGAGTCATCGGAACTCCTTCTTCCTGGTTAGTTGCCAGTAACGTAGACTACCTGTTGGCAAAACGTCGTTGGGGAATTGAATATGTAGATATTCCATTGGAACGGATTTATGAACAATTTCAACAAATAACGGATGAGCAAGTCGGAGCATCATGTGCAGCTGTAGCATCGCAAGCTCTTGCCTGTCGCGAAGGAACTCCCGAAGATTTAATCAAATCCATGCGGCTGTACCGGGCGATAAAAAAGGTATGTCAGGAAGAAAATCTGGAAGCACTGACATTGAGCTGCTTTAAATTAATTGAACAAATCGACACTACCGGATGCGTGGCATTATCTTTATTGAATGATGACGGGATAATAGCAGGTTGCGAAGGCGATCTTCAATCTGTATTTACGCTATTAGCAGTGAAAGCGCTTACGGGCAAGGATGGATTTATGGCAAATCCTTCCATGATTAATTCCCGTACAAACGAACTGATATTGGCACACTGCACCGTAGGACTCAAACAAACGGAGAGATACATTATCCGCAATCATTTTGAAACAGAAAAAGGAATTGCCATACAAGGGTTACTTCCAACAGGAGACGTAACGATTATAAAATGCGGCGGTGAATGTCTGGACGAATATTACTTATCTACTGGAACATTGACTGAAAATACCAATTATATTAATATGTGCCGCACGCAAGTACGCATTCGCATGAATACTCCAACCGAGTATTTTCTGAAGAATCCTTTGGGAAATCATCATATTATGCTTCATGGTAACTATGAAGATACATTGAACGAGTTTTTCCAGGCGAATGCTTGCAAAAGAACTGAATAACATCTCAAAACATCCTTAAAGAAAGCGCCTCCTTAATAAACAAAATAAATTATCAGTTTATTAAGGAGGCACTTTGGAGATTGACTAAATTCTATTTCTTTATTCAATTTTTCTTTCTTCCCATTTTCCGTTATGCCACTCTGCAACTGAAGTAAAGCCTGCCTTCTTCAAAGCAGCCAATGCCTCGGCACGTCCATTATTAATCCGTTCCGGATAATGCGCATCACTGTTCACCTGTACTCTGATACCTAACTCTTTCAGGAAAGAGAAATATCGTTTATTGGGATAGAATGTTCCTAAATCGTGATAAGATTTAGTGTTTATTTCAACGATATAGCCATATTCGGCAATAGCGGTGAAATATTTGCGAACCAATGCATCATACCACGGTTCATCCAATAATCCCGGACGATAACAGGAAGCATTATAATGCATCTTGTCAGCATGACCGACAATATCAAATCCTCCCAATTCTACCATACGAAGCAGGTTCTTATAGTAAAGGTGGACAACAGAATCCAAGTCACCATCGAAGTGCTTGTCTACCAATTGACGGAAAAGATCTGCCGGAGTATCAATATCTACGATTTTTCCTTCCGGAGAGTACAACATATGTACGGAACCTATCCGGTAGTCAAGTGGTAGTTTTTGAAAACAGGGTAAAGAAGGGTTGCTTTCTTCGTTCAGGTAATCTATTTCAAGACCAATGGCAAGCTCTATTTTATCTGCATATTTCTTCTTCAGACGGGAAAATTCGGAAAGGTAATCATCCATTCTATCCCACTCCATCGTCCATGCAGTAGAAAACGGCAGTGGAGCATGGGAAGAAATGCCATAGGAAGTAAATCCTTCACTGATAGCAAAACGAATAAAATCTTCCATATTGGCGCGTCCGTCACAATACAGACAGTGGCTATGATAATTGGTTAGGTTTGTCATACAAGGTTATATGTTGTCCGGGATATATTATCAAAGTTATTATCATTATCAGACTATTCTAGTGATACAATGGCACAAATCAGCCTTCTATTTCACTAAGTTCCAGCCATCGCATTGTTTTCTCATCAATCAGGTCATTGACTTCAGGCAAACGTTTCGATTTCTCTGTCAATTCGTCAACAGAAAGGGTACCGCTACATAAGAGTTCTTCAATCTGCACTTTTTCTGTTTCTAATTCTGCTATCTCCTTTTCCAATTGCTCGAACTCTCGTTTTTCCTTGAAACTCATCTTCCGTTTGTCGTTCAAACGAACACGGGCAGTCTTTTCTTCCTGCGGCTTTTCAGCTTCTTTCTCCTTTTGAGCTTTCGCGTCTTTCCAGTCACGATAGTCGCTATAGTTTCCGGGGAAGTCGCGAATATCTCCCTGCCCATTGAATACCATCAAATGGTCTACTACCTTATCCATAAAGTAGCGGTCGTGAGAAACAACAATCACACAACCTTTGAAATTTTGAAGATATTCTTCAAGCACGTTCAGAGTGATAATATCGAGGTCGTTGGTAGGTTCGTCAAGCACTAGGAAATTTGGATTACGCATCAGGATGGTACACAGGTAAAGACGACGACGTTCGCCCCCACTCAACTTATAGACATAGCTATGTTGCGTTTCGGGAGTAAACAGAAAATGCTGTAAGAATTGCGAAGCAGTCAGTTTCTTTCCATTACCCAGTTCAATCACTTCGGCAATATCCTGCACTACATCAATAACCTTCATTTGTTCATCAAACTGAAGGCCATCCTGCGAGTAATAGCCGAAACGAACAGTTTCACCAACATCCACCGTTCCACTGTCAGGCGCAACCTGCCCCATTAATATCTTGATAAAGGTAGATTTACCCGTCCCGTTATTTCCCACAATTCCCATCTTTTCATAGCGGGCAAAGATATAAGAAAAATCATCCAGTATCTTCAAGTCACCGAAGCTCTTAAACAAGTGATCGGCCTCGAATATCTTACTACCGATATAGGATGCTTTCACCTCCAGCTTCACATTATCATTGTTGAAACGTTGCTTTGCCACCTTTTCCAATTCATAAAAAGCATCTTCCCGGTAACGGGCTTTATGCCCGCGTGCCTGCGGCATCCGGCGCATCCAATCGAGTTCCGTACGGTAAAGGTTGTTGGCACGTTCTATTTCTACACTTTTAGCTTCGATACGTTCCTGACGTTTCTCGAGATAATAACTGTAGTTACCTTTATATTGGTAGATTTGTTGATTGTCTATTTCGATAATCTCCGAACAAACACGATCAAGGAAATAACGGTCGTGCGTTACCATCAGCAAACTAAGATTGGTACGACGCAGGTAATCTTCCAGCCATTCGGTCATATCCAAGTCCAGGTGATTGGTAGGCTCATCAAGGATAAGCAGATCCGGCTCGGTAATCAACGCATTGGCTAAAGCAACGCGCTTCAACTGTCCACCGGACAGTTGCTTCACTTTTTGGTCGAAGTTGCGAATTTTGAGTTGCGAAAGAATTTGTTTGGCTTTCTGTTCATATTCCCAAGCTTTCTCCTGATCCATACGCGCCAGAAGATTTTCCAATCCCGGATGACCTTCAGTCTCCATGCAACGTTCATACTCCTTTATCAGTTCCACGGTACTGTTACCGTGATGGAAACAGGCTTCAAGCACGGTCAACTCTTCGGGATACTGTGGATCTTGTTCCAGATAATCCACCCGAAGGTCACGACGGAAAACAATGTTACCGCTATCATAACCTTCTTTTCCGGCGATTATATTCAATAAAGTAGTTTTTCCGCTGCCGTTCTTCGCTATCAATCCTACACGCTGGCCTTCAGCAATGCCAAAAGATATATTTTCAAAAAGAACCAAGTCACCGAAGGACTTGGTCAGGTTATCTATCTGTAAATAAGGTACAGCCACGTAATTTAGTAATTAGTTGGTTAGTGATTAATAATCACGGATTTATACTCTTCAATAATGTCGCAAGGTTCTCCTGCCTTCACTTTACTCCATGCCAGTTTCAGCGGGTCGATGATACGGTCTTTATATTGTAATACAGGAGCTTCCCGGTTACCGTCAATCAACGTTTTCCATTCCATACCTTCCACTTCATTCGTCAGAATTATACAGACTGTGATGCCGATTGCCAACCATTCCTCTTTCTTTTTCGAGCCAATCTTACCGCTATTAATCACCTGCTGAAGTTTCTCCAGGTCTTCTTCTATTCCCTGAAAATCTTTTTTCAATTCCTGCTTCACGGTAGATACCACCCATTCGTACGCTTCATTAATCAAATAGATTTCAGAAAGACGGGCCGGGATTAGTTCAGCAGGATACTTCTGCCCTTCTTTGCGTACCTCCAAAGTAGCGATTACATCTTCCGCCTCCTTCACAACTCCGCCTTTAGGTACAGTAAAAGAACATTCGAAAGCAATATCGTCAACTCCTGTAATCCACAAATGGGAAGTATAATACGTCCCCTCTTCCTGAAACATTTCTTTGCTATACGCACATTCCCACATTCCGACTTTCACCAACGAAGCCGAATCATTCTCTTTCAGTTCCTGCCGGATGACATCTTTACCATAACCGGCCTTTCCTTTAAATGCGGATATACGAAAATTTCCCGTCCATACATCGGGATTATAGAAAAGAAAAGAGCCTTCGCCATCTTCAAACTCATTCCAGTCTGATGGATAGTTCATAGAAAACCATGCTCCGGGAGAGATAAATTTCTTGCCTTGCATCCTTTTATATTAAAATGATTACTTGGGCAAAAATACGAATTAAAAACGAATATCATTTACCTATCGGCTGTATTTTCCTCCGCACTTCTTTAGAAATCTCCAAAAACATATAATTCAACTTTCCGGAATGGATTCCTTCTTCGTTTTCCTTATACTTCTTATTAGCATACTGCTTCGATTTCTCGAAAGTCAGTAACGACATCTCATTCTGCGATTTGCCTACCATTGTAGAATCCAGTTGTTCATCCGGGAAAAAATCATCCAGATCGACATCACCAATCATCGTTGTCTCCAGAAAGTTTTTATTCGTGTGCGAATTATCCGTATAGTATCCTACAAACATGTGCCCCGGTGTACGTACCAAGATAGGATCAATATTAATGGCGCGAAGCAACGACGCAAACAACACACTCCCATCCACACAATTAATCTGTGAAGATTCCAGTGCATCATCAAACGTACGGACACGCTGCGAGAAAACAACATTGCTCGAAAGGCTGGTATTGGAAACAGAACTATAACGGAATTTACGTTTCTGCAATATATTCCAAAGGGCATATACCTGCTTGTCTACTGCCCCTTTAGCCTTACTTTGATAACCGAGAAAGCGATTAACAATCCGAGTATTCAATGCCTCGCGAAGCAACTGATCGATCATCGGATTCTCTTCATTGACATAAGCCGCAAAGAAAATACTGGTATCATGGAATTTAATTCCGTTGGCCACATACCCCAACAGACACTCATTGATGCTACGCACTGAAAAAGTACGCACCCGTTGTCCCAAATCTTTTCCGTTCATCTCCACTGTGATGGCTACGCTTACCGGCTCTGCCTGCACCTCATTTTTCAGTGCCTCATAATTCCAGATAATATCAGGATAAATCGTATATTCCGTCCTGGGCTTGTTTAATACAAATTCCGACACCGAGCGGGAGAAAAAAGGCGTTTCGGCCACTTCAATCCGCACACGACTATAAGCTGTCTTCGATTTCAACCGAACGGCAATACACGACTTCGGATTTCCCAAAGACGTCGAATCCGACGGAACAATCACTTGTGCATCAGTGGTGGCAACAGACAGAATCGCCGAAGGAAATATATTCCCTCCCAAATCGTCTACAATCTCAAAACCGGAATTGAATGAAGTATATTTAAACACAGACATACCGCCAAGGAGAACTAACAGTACCACAACAGATCCTATTATTTCCTTCCGATGTCGTTTTAAGTCAATTTTTATCATTATTTGTAGTTTCTATAGTCAAACATTTCTATTGTATCTCGCTAACAAAGATAACAAATAGCGAGCGTTTTTTCCTCTTACAATCAACAAAAACTTCCATATTCCGTATCAATTCCCGGAATTCACAGGATGTAACACGATTGTAACGTCTGTTTCATCTGCCCGTAACAAAGTCTCCTCATCTTTGCAAAGGATAAAATAAAAACGTAACTTTGTCATATCACATTAATACATATATCTTATGAACGATTACCGTATTCTAGTTGTCGACGATGAAGAAGACCTCTGTGAGATTCTGAAATTCAATCTTGAAAACGAAGGTTATGAGGTTGATACAGCAAACTCTGCCGAAGAGGCAATGAAGATGGACATCAGCAGCTATCACTTAATTCTCCTCGATGTGATGATGGGAGAAATCTCCGGTTTCAAAATGGCTAACATCTTGAAGAAAGACAAAAAAACAGCAAAAGTGCCTATCATTTTTATCACAGCAAAAGATACCGAAAACGATACTGTGACCGGATTCAACCTGGGAGCAGACGATTATATTTCAAAACCTTTCTCGCTGCGTGAAGTCATCGCCCGTGTGAAAGCCGTATTAAGACGCACAGTGACAACGGAAACGGAAAGAGTCCCCGAACGTCTTACTTATCAGTCGCTCGTTATTGACATCACAAAGAAAAAAGTAAGTATCGACGATGAAGAAGTGCCATTGACTAAAAAAGAATTTGAAATATTGCTTCTACTGGTACAGAATAAGGGACGTGTATTCTCACGCGAAGACATTCTGGCCCGTATCTGGAGTGACGAAGTGTATGTGCTCGACCGTACCATCGACGTAAACATCACCCGTTTACGTAAAAAGATAGGTATATACGGCAAACGTATTGTCACCCGTCTCGGATACGGATACTGTTTTGAAGCTGAATAAGTAATAATACCGAATTAAGCAATTATTATGAACCTGCCTGTAACTCAAAAACATTTTCTTTCTTTCAGCCGGAAGCTGTTCCTTTCGGTTATTTCACTCTTTCTGGTATTTGCCATTTGTTTTATTGCGTACCAGTATCAACGTGAACGGGAATATAAAATAGAACTGCTGAATACAAAACTGCAAGATTACAACAGCAGACTCTACGAACAATTGGAAGAGCAACCTCTTGATAGCGAAATAATCAGCGGTTATATCAACAAACATATTCTGGAAGACTTGCGTGTGACCCTTATTGACGCAGAAGGAAATGTTGTTTACGACAGTTATCCAAGTCATAATAACCAAATAGAAAACCATCTGAATCGTCCGGAAGTACAGAAAGCAATAAAGCATGGCAACGGATATGACGTACGCCGTACTTCGGAAACAACCGGAGTTCCCTATTTTTATTCGGCCACTCGTTATAAAGATTATATTGTCCGTTCGGCTTTGCCTTATAACGTCAGCCTCATCAACAACCTGCAAGCAGATCCGCACTATCTATGGTTTACCATCATCGTGACCTTATTATTAATGATTATCTTCTATAAATTCACCAACAAACTGGGCACTTCCATCAGCCAGCTCCGTGAATTTGCCATGCGTGCCGACCGCAACGAGCCTATCGAAATGGCCATGCAATCTGCTTTTCCACATAATGAACTGGGAGAAATCTCGCAACATATTATTCAAATCTACAAACGGTTGCACGAAACGAAAGAGGCCCTCTACATCGAACGTGAAAAGCTGATTACCCACCTCCAGATTTCACACGAAGGACTGGGTATATTCACAAAAGACAAGAAAGAAATTCTAGTCAACAATCTTTTCACTCAATACAGTAACCTGATTTCTGATTCCAACCTGGAAACAACGGAAGAAGTCTTTGCCATCAACGAACTAAAAGAGATTATTCATTTTATCAATAAGAATCAGCAGGAACGCTCGAGAGGAAAAGGCGAAAAACGAATGTCAGTTACCATCAACAAGAACGGGCGGACATTTATCGTTGAATGTATCATCTTCCAGGATGCCAGCTTTGAAATTTCCATCAACGACGTCACCCAGGAAGAAGAACAAGTAAGACTCAAACGCCAACTGACCCAAAATATCGCCCATGAATTGAAAACTCCTGTCAGCAGTATCCAAGGATATCTGGAAACCATTGTCAGTAACGAGAATATTCCACGTGAGAAAATAAACGTATTCCTCGAACGTTGTTATGCACAAAGCAATCGTTTGAGCCGGTTGCTACGCGACATCTCCGTACTCACCCGCATGGACGAAGCCGCCAGCATGATTGATATGGAACGAGTGGATATTAGTGTACTGGTCGGAAATATTATCAATGAAGTATCTCTGGAACTCGACGAAAAGCATATCACAGTAATCAACTCTCTGAAAAAGAGTATACAAGTCAAAGGTAATTATTCATTGCTATATTCCATCTTCCGCAACCTGATGGACAATGCCATCGCATACGCCGGAAGCAATATTCAGATAAATATCAACTGTTTCCGTGAAGATGAGAATTTCTACTATTTCAGCTTCGCCGACACTGGTATAGGTGTATCACCCGAACATCTGAACCGTCTCTTCGAACGCTTCTACCGGGTAGACAAAGGCCGCTCACGCAAACTAGGCGGAACAGGATTGGGACTGGCTATTGTGAAGAACGCCGTTATTATCCACGGCGGCAACATCTCCGCCAAGAACAATCAAGGAGGCGGACTTGAGTTTGTATTTACGCTGGCAAAGGAGAAATAGAGGGGTAGCTACATTTTAAAACATTTCCCGAATCATTACTTCGGCTTCCTTCATCCAAGATTTCTCTCATAACACGACACCTTCATTGGTGACGTTAATATAAAAAGGGGGGGGGTAAATGGGCGGCTCTCCCAAAGTTTTTTGAGCGTGACTATCGGGCTGATAGAGACTCCGGTTTTCAGTTCCAGTTCGTAAAGTGGCAGTGTGATAGATTCTTCGTCCTTCAATGTCATTTTCTCGCCGTCGAGCAGGATAAGCAGGTCAATATCACTGTCGCTACGCGCTTCGTTCCTTGCTTGCGAACCATATAAAATAGTTTTTGCCGTAGGAGCCACGCGACGTATAATCTCTCTTATTTGTTTCGTTTCATAAATTTTCCATTTATTATAATCAATGCTACGGGCAAAGATAACAATTCCGGTGCAGATTGTTCTGTCAAGAACCGATTATTTCCCCCGGCACACAAAGAAAGATTCGTTTCTCTCATCCGGCAGCAGGCTACAGCAGCGGCGAGTGAAAACGAATCTTTCATCTTAAAGGGTCGTGCGGCAATGCCGAAAGGAGCCTTTGGCAATACAGAAAAGTCCTTTTGCGGTGCAGGAACCCGTCCTTTTTATAGCACCGGAAAAGCATCCGGCTTTATGCTGCCGGATCGGGAGCCTCTCCTCCCCCTTCACCACCACCGCCACCTTCGCTGGGAGTAGTGGATTTTCCGCCCCATTCTTCCCAGAAGATATTGGAATCGACGAGGGAACGGGTGGTAACCTGGTTGTTGGATGAACGGCTCGTTTCAGGGATGAAGCGGACACGGACGCCGGTGATTTGCTTGGCAGTCACTTTGTCGGGGGAGTCCACTCCATTGCCCGAAGCAACGGCTGTGTAGTAGAATGTGCCCACGCCGTCGAGTTTGACGGTGCGGCCGTCTGCCATGTAGCTACCTAATACGCTGCCAAGGGACTTGAGCACGGCAAAGGTGTCGGCAGGGCTTACGGTGGATTCAATGGCAAGACGTTTTGCCACTTCGTCCGTCGTGACAGGTTTGCCAACGGTGATGGATTGCGGATACCACATTCCATTGATTTTCTGTTTTACTTTCTTGAAGAATCCCATAAGTTGATGTTTTTTACCTCTTCCCTGCCGCATCCCGATAGGACTAATACTCGGTGACGGACTTTGCTTATCTCGGTGACGACCTTTGCCTACCTCGGTGTCGGACTTAGCCTACCTCAGTGACGACCTTTGTCTGTCCGTGTCTGCAAGCATTTCCTGATGGGGTGCTGCAAGAAGGAAGCGTGATTAATAAATGTTGCGAATTATCTCAATTATCATATTTGCCGTTCCCCTCCGTATTCCGCCAGCGCGCAAAGCAGTTCGCCCAGTGCAAGGCCGCCGTTGAAGGCTGACACGTAGTTCTGCGTGTCGGTCACGTCCTCGTTGAAATGGTTGAGACGGTCGGTGATGGGGGAAAGAAAGAGGATAGGTTCGCCTGAGGTGCTGATTTTTACCACGCCGTGGGTGGTTTCGATGGAGTTTGCCGTATACCCTTCGGGGGCTGCAGCGGCAAATTCTTTAAGGGCTTGGGCGTCTATCGTGTCGTATGAACCGTAGTCGGTGACGTTGACGGAGCCTACTGCCGTGAAGGTGGACGCTCCTTCACACACGAGTTGCGGTGCGGGGAAGTTGGGCGGCGGGACAAGTTTGCATGCGCCGCCGGGGTAACAGTGCAGGCGGGCGTTGACGGTTTCGGCCAGACTGAACACGGCAGGGGCTACGTTGGAAGCGATAAAGGTGCCTACGCGGTCGTCGATAAGATTGTGTTCCGGATCGGCATGGTTGTCGGGGTTTCCGTCGTGGATAAAGAAGTTGCCGCCGAGGACAACGGTTCCGTTATGGGTCACTGCCGGGTCGGGATAGTTGGCGGTGCTGACGCTGATGATGAGGTCGGCGGCATCGGCAGCAATGGCTTGCGGGAGCACTTTGTATTTTTCGAGGGAACTCGAAGTGTTGACTCCCGTTGCCATAAGGTCTTCGATGCAGCGGACTACGACTTGCAACGGTTCTTCTCCTTCTCGGGGAAGGGAGAAGACAGCACGGGGTTGGCTCATGCGGTTGTCTCCGTCGCACGGAGTGTTTATCACTTCAGGGAATGGTAAGGCGGCGGGACGCAGTTTGGGGTTGGTCAGGGCGTTGAGCACGGGTTCCGTTTCCCAGTTTTTGTTGATGATGACGAGTATCTTTTTCATAAGTGTGATGTTTTTTATGGTTGTTACCTTGATCAGTTGCGTCGCTTCCGGCAATTGCTCCTATCGAGGAAGGTATCCTATAAAGAGAAGTGATGTTCGCTTCTCAAGTCGGCGACAAGGGAAAAAGGACAAGGTTCATGATATTGCCGCCGACTGCATCCCCCAGCGGCTTGGGACGTATATGATGTAGGGGGACGGGATGGAGTGACCTGGATACCCCGTCCCCGTGTGTCATTCTTAAAAAGCGAGGATGGGGCGCACGGCGGAATCGGAGTTGTACCTGACATTATGCCAGCATTGCACAACGTTCGCCTGCTTACCCACAAACCACGTCCATATACCCGAATCGGAGTACGTCGAGGAAGAGAAGAATTTCTGATAGCTCCCATTCGGGATTGCGTCATAGTTCCCAGTGCCCAACGGTTCGAAATAGGCATTTATCTTACTTACGAGTTCTGTCTGATTACTCCATCTATACAGGTTGGGGGTTAGGTCGTTGCCTTCGTTTATGGCGTCATCCCAGCTTGGGAGACCGCCCAGATTGGCGGTAAAGTCATACCATTGACCTATGGAGGGCAAGTACTACCCCGTCGTCTTTTCGGGAGCCTGTACAACATAATCCTTCACGGCCTTGAAAGCGGGATAAAAATTTTCGAGTTCTTTGTTGTTTGCGGCCGCATAGTCGATTACCGTGGTGTAATTAAGTAGTCCGTTGATGTCTGCGTTGCAGGCAACTTTATCCGTGCATTTCGTCAGCTCGGAGAAATCGTGATCTTCCCCCCAACTCATAAGGCTTTTGGTTACGGTCTTCAATGACATGACCAGACCATGCGGCGTGGCAACGCCTTTTGCTGCCAACACCTGTTTTTCTTTGTCGCCGATGCGCGAGGGGTCGGTCTGGAAAACGATGCCGATGCAGGTCTTGTTCGCATCGAGGGCGGTAGACCATGTGCCGTCTGCATAATAGAAGTCACCCACCTTAACGATATCCGAAATATCCGTTACATCCTGACTTACCCAGTCAGTGGTCATATCTACAGACAAAGTTACCGCCGGATCGTTTCCGACTGTAATCAGGTTTCCGGCAGCCCGTACCCAGTTGTTGCGTTTCAGGGGGATGTTGGCAGGAATGTCTCTATCGTTCATCGTTATGCTACCTGTCCCGGTAAACGTAAGTTTTATTCCGCCCAACGTGGCGTCGGCAGTGGTAAAGACATAATCGGAGAAGAGGATTTTGCAGTTGTTTCCATTGATAGTAATATCCGTGCCGTCCATTGAGGTTGTGATGTAGGTGGCATCGTAGGTAGCTGTCGGGCTTACCTCCTCGCTAAAAGCATTGAATTCTGACGGAACGGTGTATGTTGCCGTCATGTCTTTACATTTGCCTATCATCTCGGTGTTCTTTTCCGCAATCGTCACTTTCGTAAGCGGACGGACAAGCGTGGCGGTAAGGTCGTTCTTAGCCGTAGCGCCTTTGGTGAACGGTACTACTGCCGCAAATGCCTCACGTAGTTGGTCGGCGTATGTATAAGCAGCGGTGATGATAGTCACTTTCTTCAAGCCATCGGCATTATCAGTCTTGTAATACTTATCGGGATAGTGGTCGCCTGACGCCGTTGCACCCGAAACGATGTAATCCGCCCAAAGCACGGCTTTGTAGTCACCTTGGTCTGCCAATTCAAAACTAAATGTAATGTTAGCGGCACCAGCCGTTACCAACTGCTCCTGGCGTACTCTTCGTGTAGAGCCATCTTTCGTCCACACTTCGAGGATGCAGCGCAGCGTATGGCCGGCGGGAAACGTAGCGGGGGCGGAAGCCCGTGTTTTTACAAAATCGGCAGGCATTCCGATGCTCATGCTTACTTGGTTGCTGTCCGCAGTCGGGGAAGCGTCGGTGTCGTCCTGACTGCACGAGGTGAATAGCCCTGCCAGAGCCATTAACCCGAAGAAAAGGTTCTTTTTCATACTTCTGTTCATCGTTTACTGTGATTAAATTTGTTTTATTATATTGACCTGTCATTTCAGAAAGAATCGAGGTCGATGTCTATCTCGTCGTCATATCCGGTGTCGATGTTGATGCCTCCCTGCATTTCGTTGGTGAGGAAGTTGCCTCGCAGGGTGGTGAGGTGTCCCCGCCGGTAGGGCACTTCCAGTCCCCGGGTACGCGACACTACCTTTCCGTTGGCGTCCGCCAATTCAATATTCAGGGGCACAAAGGATTCCGTGCCGTTCACGAAGATAAAGTCCGAACCTAGCGGACATTTCTCCGTGCCGTCGTCGGGGATGGTGAGAGGGGTGGAGAACGTCACGCCCTGCACGGAGTTCATCGGCTTGCCCGTGGCGGTGTTGAATCCTAACGGGAAATAGAACCCGTAGGAAAAGGTGACGGTGTAGGTGTTGTTGCCGCCTTCGGCATCGCGTTGCCGCTGTGTTTTTGCCAGAAACTCCTGCACGTCGGTGGCGATAATACGGTATTTTGCCAACGGGCGCACCATGTCGACTTTGGCTTGTACGCGGACGTTCCATTCGTCCCGGTAGGGGCGCAGGTCAAGGGTGGTGCTGCCGTAGAGGCAATCGCGGTAGCCAGTGCTTCCGGTGTAGGGCGTGGTGCAAGTTACTTGCTGCAAGTTCTCCGTATTATAATAGAGGTCGGTGGTCGTGCCTGCCACAACGTAGTCCGTCCATACGGCGAGGGTGTATTCTACGGCGTACAGCTTCAAATGGACAGGGAGCGTGATTTTCCCGTTGCCGGCTTCGTCGGCATTGTCCATGACGGTCACTTGCCGGGCTGCCGGTTTGCCGTCGCGCCATGCTTCGATGATGAAGCGGCGGCGGTAATCCGTTTGTTCTCCGGCACGGGCTTTTGTGATTCCGCGGTGTGCCTTGTTGGTGATGATTTCCAGTGGTAGGAGTTCGAGGTCGAGGGTCACTTCGGTACTGACCTCTACAAGCGTGGGGTCGATGCCTTCCTCACCGTCCGGTGTCATCGCGGGATAGTCGTGTACACAAGCGGCAAGGACGGTTGCCAACATGAAGGTGATAAATCCTATAGCATATTTCTGTTTCATAAGCCGTTACTTTTTAAGGTTGAAGCGATAGACGATAGAAAGCCCCATGCGGGTGATGCCCCAGTAGTTCTTCGTCCGTGTGTCTATCCGTGCGCCGTTGTCTATATTATAATAGGTGTCGTACTTCATGTTGGCATAGCCTGCACCGAGGGTAAATTCTCCCGCCCAATGTCCGCCGAGCGGCAACAGATAACCATAGCTGACGCCCGCGCCCAGCAACGGACGGTCGGCGTCTTGATAACGGTCGCGATTCCACTTCACATTGAACCAGCCTACGTGGGCATGAAGACCGAAGAAATGTCCCGAGCCGGGCTTCGAGAGCCAGTAACGGGCTTCGGGTTGCAGGGTGAAGGTCTTCACGGCATGTTTGCCGCTGATGTGCCACGGACACCACAATATCGGCAACTCTACGGAAAGATGCTTGCCGACCTGCACTTCCGCCGCCACGTTCATAATCGTGCCCGCCCAAGCGGCAAGGTTGGTTTTCACGCCAAGGTAACGACCGTTGGCGGGAAGTGAAGGCGAGGTAGCTGTAGAGGTGGAAGCGGTGGAAGAAGAAGGAGTAACTGAAGCAGAAGAAGCAACCGAAGTAGAAAGAGCAGTAGCTGCATCGGGTGCAACAGGTGCAGTAGCTGCATCCGGCACAACAGCCGTGGCAGCCACGGCGGAAGAGTCAACAGGCTCTTTGTCTCCCTGCAAGGCAACCGGAAGGGCTTCCTGTTGTTCCTGTCGCCTCGCCGCACTTGCAGGCTCTTGCCGGTTTTGCGGAATCTCGCTTTGGCAATCTTGGAAACCTCGGCAACCTACCACGACGACTTCTCCCCACAAGGGATGAGCCAACGGGTGGTTGAGTGTCCGGAAATGCCGCTCGCGCAGTCCGTAGTGGTCGATAAGATAGCCTTTCAGATTGTTGGCACGCCAGTAGGCGGCGCGCAGATTCGACTTTTCATCGTCCCAACTGCCGGAATAGCTCTGCACGTAGAGGGTGTCCTGACGTTTACGAAAGGTGCGCAGCCGTTTCTTCAACTTCCGCAACGACAGTCGGTTGTCCGCATATTCCGTCTTGAACATCCGGATACGTGAAGGATAGCTGAAAATAATCAGGCTGTCTGCCGAAGGTGAGGAAAGGACGGCAGCATCCGGCTGACCGCGCAAGGGAACAACCGATAGACATAGCAAAAATGCCAGTACGAAGTAACGGAATGTACTCCACGCTACGTTTTGTTTGTTTTTCATTCTCATACCTGTAACATAAGATTACAAAAATTTATATACAAGAAAGGCGTAAGTGTCCGTATGCTTATCCGTCAATCGGGGCCTTCGCACTGCCCATACCGTAGATAAGCAACAGAACACTCACGCCATTGGCGTATATAAAGCTTGTGTATCGTCCCCCTCCCCTCTCCGGACGGAGGGGGAAGCGGGGGCGCAAACAGGCATCCATATAAACAATGGAACGTGAGCATTTGTTGCATTCATCTTCACGGTGACAAGTCAAAGGTGCGAAGTTTGATTGACGAAGATGATATTCTTCAAACGCTTTCCGTTATCTAAAAATCACGCCCTCTCTCACAAGGGCAGTGACAAAGATAAAGAAAAGCCGAAAAACAGCAAACAATATAGGCTAAACTTTTATTCGCCGGGGCAAAAATAATTATTTCAGCCCGACGAAGGACAAAATGGGAATGGACAGATTCATGGACAAAATAGAGAAGAGGCTGTCAGGAAAAGGCTTGGCGCATACAAACAGTAAGGGCGACCCGTTTTTTAACGAGCCGCCCTTACTGTTTGTTATCTATCTTTTCACAATGCCTCAATTTCTTCAGCAGTGAGTCCCGTACATTCTGAAATTAAATCGATAGCCAAACCTTTGGATTTCATCATACGGGCGGACGATTCTTTTCCTCTCAACATACCTTTCTGTTCGGCAAAGTCCAACGTATTGAAATAATCGTTATAAACTTTCCATTCCTTCTCATATTGAGCTCTTTCCTCCGGAGTCATATTCGCTTTGGAGGCCATCTTCTCAAGTCGTTCAAAAACGGCTTTACGTGCCTTGAAAGGCATTCTATCAAGTGTATCCATATGCTTTAATACATAAATCCATCGTTCAAAATCGTTACTACACTCATCCTCTTCTTTGTCAAAGTTAGGCAGTTCGATAAAAATCTGCCGAAACTTGTTATTGAAAAGCTGTCCTGTATCCCGGTCGGAAAGGATTACATCAGTCCTTATCTTCGCAGGCATGTCCTTGTCAATCACAAAGTTCATAAAAAACACTCCGTATACAGCATCCAACCGGAAGTCCCAAGGACCGCTTTTAGCTTGTTGCGTAATCGCACGAGAGAGGTAGAAGAGAGCACGATCTTTAAAGTAAGGTTGCTCACGATTCTGCATTTCTACGATTATCCGTTCACCTGTGTCAGTCATACAGTAGATATCGTAGATAATCCCCCGTTCTGTTTTTACTTCCGGCTGCTGTTCGTTGTTAAGGAACTGGATGTCGGTAATCACGTGCTCTCCAGAGAGCAAATCGTTCAAGAAGTCGATTAATAACTCCTTTTCTACCTCTCTGCCGAATAAAAACTTAAAGCCATAGTCGGTAAAGGGATTAATAAATCTTCCCATTATTAATGTAATGGTTGTGTATATTGACAACAAAGATAGACATTTTTTGTTTAATGATGAAAGTTCCGGGTTAATATTGCTGAATGACTGGAAGAACCGATTCTATAAATCTTCCCCTGCCATAATGTGACGGATTTCCGCATCAGTGTCCGAACCTTCGGGCAGACCAAGCTTCACACGGATGCGGTATCGGGTTTTGGACACACTTGCCACGCTGATGCCGAGCGTCCGCGCCAGTTCTTCGTTGGATTGTTTGAGCAGAACCAACATACAAAACAGTTCCTCGCTACGTGTCACCGCCGGACAGGCTTCACGAAGATGCAGCAGCGCCGACGGATAGACGGACAAAAAGGCGTTACGGAAATCCTCTTCTTCCTTACGGGTGAGCAAGTGGGATTGAAGGCTTTCCATCACGCTGTCAAGTTCGCACGTGTTGCGGTGGCGCGCCTGGATATCAGAAAGCTGGCGGATAAGGGAGCGGTTGCGTTCGTACAAGTCCTGACGGGCGGCTATCAGTTCGTGAAGCCTGCTTTCCTGGTCACGTAACCGTTCGTCAGCCCGCTCATGTTCCTGCGCCTCGAGCTGCCACCGGAGCCGCAGATTGCGGTGGCGCATCACCATCCAGCCGGCTATAAAAAAGACGAGTAGCAATGTACACACTCCGGCTATGAAATACACATGCAACAGGGTATCCTGAAGACGGACTTCGGCAGTCAGCAGAAGATTCTCCTGTTCTTTCTTCTGTGTTTCGAAACGGATATTTGCCGATGCCAACTGGCGTATCTTGTCTTTGCGGGTCACCGAATCTCTCATCACCCGGTATTCGGGAAAGACGGTGAGTATATCCGCTGCCCGCCCCGTGTGGCGATAGCCTTCCATTAACAATTCCGCCGCTTCCGAAGCAGGGTGAAGCTCGGATATATCTTTCAACTCGCCAATAGATTTCCGAAGCAGGGGGATTGCCTCCAACCATTTACCGACGCGGGCAAGAGTGGCACCGTAATAATAGTCATAATATGGCAGGCGATGACGGGGAACTTTACCTTCAAGTGCGGCAAAGCCTCTCAAAGCCACATTCACAGAGTCGGGAAAGGCGGCAAGGTAATACATCCGGTCTATCTGCACCATCAAATGATAGTAGTCGTTCTTCGTCCGGTCAAAGCAACTGTCGGCCTGCGCAAGAACCAGGAGTGCGGAGTCGGGGCGATTCAGATTGTTGTGTATCTCCGCCTTCGCAATGAAGAAACGACCTATCAAGTTATTGTCAACTTCGGCACGTGCCGGCTCGCCCGTTCCTACGGCACAATAGCGAAACGCTTCATCATAGAGCCCGAGCAGGCGGTAGGCTTCCGTCAGAATCTCCGCCACCACTAGCTTGCCGTGATAGCTGCCCGACTTCTCACATAGACGGATAGCTTCACGACAGAGGGAGATACTTTCTTCATACTTCCCCTGCTGAAGGTATATATCGGCAAGCCGCCCGATAGCTTGTGGATAAAGCCAATAGTTGCTTAGGCCCGAGCGTTCTGCCACTCGGCAGGCTCTACGGAAAGCGGACTCGGCACGAGTGCTGATAGTGTCGACACCCATATAAGTGATGCCTGCCGTAGCTGTACAAAATATCTCGCTCAACGGGTCGTTGTTCTCATCTTTCAGTGCCATCGCCCGGTTGAGATAGTCCACCGCCTCCGCATGGCGGTCGAGCGCCATAAGCATCTGCGCCTTTGCCACCCACAGTTCCCTGCGGCAATATCGGGAGACAACGGGGTGTTTCGCCCGCTCCAACGAATCAAAATACTGATAGCCGGACTCAAAGTTCATCATCAGATTGAAGTATATCATTAACCGGCGGAGAGATTCGGAAGATAAACGGCGCAATTCTTCGGTAGTGAGCACATCGTCCACCGGAAGCCGGAACACGGAATCAAGCGGCGGGAAAGCCAGACTTTCCTTCTCCTCCTTAATCAAGCGGATACCACGCCCCAATGTACGAAGACTGTCGGCATAGAATGTGGGAGAAACGGCAGGATGTTCCCGCTGCATGTCAGAAGGTCGGTTGCAACTCCACACAGCCGTCAGCATAAAAAAAACGAAGAATATGTAGGTGGATTTAATCATAGATATGCATTGTATGTTTGTTTGCCGACACAAATATAGCATTTTCATTAAAACAGTGCATTTTCACACATAGTTTTTTTATCTTTGCTCACCAATAGTAAATTGAAAACAATTCAGCAAGTTATGAGAACAAATATAAATCTTATCCCAGTCCTCTGTATTCTACTGCTTTGCGCTTGCAAAAGCGGGAATGCATCCAGCCAAAACTCCAAAGAAGCTCCCAAAGATACCATCACCTCCTTTACGCTACCTGCCATCCCGCCAATGCTGACAGCACCCGAGCTACGGGCAGATTTCCTAGTAAAGCACTATTGGGATAACGTAAACTTTGCCGATACCAATTATATCCATCATCCCGAAGTGACCGAACAAGCTTGGGCGGACTATTGTGATATACTGAATCATGTCCCTTTGGAAACTGCACAGCAAGCTATACAGAAAACAATTGAACGGACAAATGTGAATAAGAAAGTATTCACTTACATCACTGATTTGGCAGACAAATATCTGTACGACCCTAACTCCCCGATGCGTAACGAAGAGTTTTATATCCCTGTACTGGATGCCATGTTGGCTTCTCCCGTACTGGAAGAAATAGAAAAGGTACGTCCCAAAGCCCGTCGCGAACTGGCTCAGAAAAACCGTATCGGAACCAAAGCACTGAATTTTAACTATACATTAGCTTCCGGCGCACAGGGTTCTCTTTATCAACAAAAATCGGACTATACCTTATTATTTATCAATAACCCGGGATGCCATGCCTGCACGGAGACAATCGAAGCATTAAAAAATGCCCCTATCATCAATCAACTTCTGGAACAAAAGAGACTAACAGTCCTCTCCATTTATCCCGACGAAGAGTTGGACGAATGGCGAAAACACCTAAATGAATTCCCAAAAGAATGGGTTAACGGATATGATAAGACCTTCGCTATCAAGGAACAACAACTGTATGACCTGAAAGCCATCCCTACCCTCTACCTTCTAAACAAGGATAAGACAGTACTTCTGAAAGATGCTCCCGCGCAAACCATCGAAGAATACCTGCTAATGAAAGGCGAACAATAAGCCCCCACGCCGCCCACACACGTGCCCATGCCACACCGCCCACGCCGCATGGTCTCCCGGCCTCGTTTTTTCAGCGTCAAGCGCAGGTGTTTTCTTCGGCGTCAAAAAGGGCAGACTGTTTGAGCGTAGCGAGTTTCTGCCCTTTAGCCGAAGGAAGCACCGGAGTAGCTGAAAAAACGCAGCCTTGATCCTTTCTTTTTGGTTCTTTCTCTTTCGTATCAAGACGAAAGAAAAAGAACATCCCTTTGGAAAAAACAAATAAACTCCCTATCTTTGTCGCGCATTGGTTTGCGACTCCCATGCGGGGGAAGCAATTAAAAGGGAATCAGGTGCAAGTCCTGAACAGTCCCGCTGCTGTAAGTTCCATACAAGTTACAAGCAATTCACTCATTGCCACTGGAGACCAATCCGGGAAGGCGTTTGTAACAGGAATAAGTCAGAAGACCTACCATGCAAATAAGTTTCACTGCTTTCGAGGAAAAAGCGTTGAGTCTAATGAACCGGACAAGTCGTCTATCATTTCATTCATCACTCTGATTCAGAGAAAGTGTGTTAAAACAGATAAACTCTGCCAAGTTTATTTATGCGTGTCCGGTCGAAGGGATTTCGCCCGGACACTTTTAAACAACAACAGACTGAAAAAGGAATAAATGAAGAAAAGAACATTTAATAAAGTGATCTTTGTAGCATTCAGCTGCCAATTCTTATCCATACCACTTTTTGCACAACAGCAAAAGGTAGATACGACACATACATATTCTATTCCCGAAATAACAGTATCAGATATCTACCAGACCCGCGAAGTACGCTCAACCGCTCCCCTGCAAGTCTTCTCCAAAGACGCCCTGAAAAACCTGCACGCCCTGCAAGTCTCCGACGCGGTGAAACACTTTGCCGGAGTGACCGTAAAAGATTACGGAGGTATCGGCGGACTGAAAACAGTATCCATACGAAGCCTGGGAGCCCAACATACTGCTGTCGGTTATGACGGAATCACCCTGACCGACTGCCAAACCGGACAAATAGATATCGGGCGTTTCTCGCTCGACAACGTAGACCGCCTTTCTCTAAACAACGGACAAAGCGATAACATCTTCCAACCTGCCCGCTTCTTCGCGTCAGCAGGCATATTGAATATACAGACACTCACGCCGCTATTCACCAAAGGCAAAAAGACCAATATAGCCGGAGCTTTCAAAACCGGCTCCTGGGGATTAATCAATCCCTCCCTGCTACTGGAACAACAATTCAATAAGACATGGAGCATGTCAGCCAATGGCGAATGGATGTCCTCCGACGGACATTATCCGTACACACTACATTATGGAAATGCGGCAGAAGACCTGTCCTCACGTGAAAAACGAAAGAATACAGACGTACAGACATTCCGTGCCGAAGCCGGACTTTACGGCAACTTCTCCGATAAAGAACAATGGCGGTTGAAAGCCTACTACTTTCAGTCCTCCCGGGGACTACCCAAAGCTACAACCTTCTATAACGACCATTCCACACAACACTTGTGGGATAAAAACACATTCATACAAAGTCAATACAAGAAAGAATTCAGCCGGCAATGGGTGTTCCAAACCTCTGCCAAGTGGAATTGGAGCTATCAACGTTATCTGGACCCCGATACCAAGAACTCTTTAAAGAAAACAGAAAACAGCTATTACCAGCAGGAATATTACCTTTCCGCTTCTGTACTATACAGACTGTTGAGCAACCTCTCTTTCTCACTTTCCACAGATGGAAGCATCAACACCATGAACGCCGATCTAGCCAACTTTGTACACCCCACACGTTACGCATGGCTGACAGCATTCGCCGGAAAATACGTAAATAACTGGTTAACAATCTCCGCATCCGCATTGGCAACCGTTATCAATGAAGATGTGAAAAAAGGCGGTAGTGCCGGCAATCACCGTAAGCTAACCCCTTATGTAAGTGCCGCTTTCAAACCTTTCCAGCATGAAGAATTCCGCATCCGCTTCTTCTATAAAGACATTTTCCGTCTGGCAAGTTTCAACGACTTATATTACGAAGAAGTAGGCAACACCCAACTAAAGCCGGAAAAGGCCAAACAATACAACATCGGACTGACATACAATAAAAATGTATGCCCGTTCCTACCCTATCTGTCAGTAACCGTTGACGCCTATTATAACAAAGTGACAGATAAAATTATCGCCTACCCTACCAAAAACCTTGCCGTATGGAGCATGAAGAATCTGGGTGAAGTTGACATCAAAGGCATTGATGCCACAGGAAGCCTGTCCCTCCAACCTTGGGATAAAATACGCATCAACCTCTCGGGTAACTACACATACCAACGAGCTTTAGATGTCACCCCGCCCGATCCGAACACGTATGAATCGACATACAAACATCAAATAGCCTACACTCCCCGCGTCTCCGCTTCGGGACAGGCAGGCGTCGAAACACCGTGGATCAATCTGTCTTATTCATTCCTTTTTTCCGGAAAACGCTATGCATTAGGACAAAACATTGCCGAAAACCGATTGGATAGTTATAGCGACCACAGCATTTCTGCAAACCGTGACTTTCAGATCAGAAAAATCACTACCTCTTTCAGCGTGGAAGTATTGAACCTGATGGATAAGAATTACGAGATTGTGAAATATTTCCCAATGCCCGGACGATCCGTAAGGGCGACAATAAGAATAAGATATTAACTATTATAAAGTAAGATATTGACGTGAAAAGGAAACTAATATATATATTCTCGTGCTGGCTGTCATCCATAATCTTATTCGTGGCATGTGATGATATGGAGGACAAACCATTCACATCAGGCATTATAGGCGATCCGACAGAAACGGGTACCGCCGAATTATATGTATTATGCGAAGGACTGTTCAATCAGAACAATAGCTCGCTGGCACGTTTTTCTTTCGGCAACCAGCAAATGGTTCGTGACTATTTCAAAGCAGTCAACCGCCGGGGATTAGGAGACACAGCCAATGACATGGCCATCTACGGAAGCAAGATATATGTGATAGTCAATATCTCCAGTACGGTAGAAGTGATAGACTTTCGTACGGGAAGCTCATTGAAACAGATTCAGATGTTGGCAGAAAACGGAAGTTCCCGTCAACCACGCTACATCGCTTTTCACAAAGAAAAGGCATACGTATGTTCATACGATGGAACCGTTGCACGTATAGACACAACCTCCCTATCCATAGAAGCTATCACATCAGTGGGACGCAACCCCGACGGTATTTGTGTACAAAACGAAAAGTTGTATATTTCCAATTCCGGCGGGTTGGACTATTCATCAGGACTGGTGGGGGTAGACAACACGGTATCTGTTGTCGATATTGCCACATTTAAAGAAAGTAGCAAACTAACAGTAGGCCCGAATCCCGGTAAAATAGTAGCAGGGCCGGACGAAACCGTTTATGTAGCCACCCGTGGCGAAGATGTAGAAGCCGGCGATTATAACTTCGTCAAGATAGACTGCCGGACAAACAAAGTCACTCAATCTAACGAGAAAGTACAAAACTTTGCCATCGATGGAGAGATTGCCTATCTATACAATTACAATTATAACACGCAGACCTCTTCTATCAAGATGTTCAATCTGAAAACAGAAGAGACAATCCGTGAGAATTTCATAACTGACGGAACAGTGATAAAAACGCCATACGGCATCAACATCAATCCTTACAGCAACAATGTATATATCACCGAAGCCCGTGATTACACCACCTATGGAGACTTACTTTGTTTCAACCAACAAGGACAACTCATGTTCCGTCTGAACAACATCGGACTTAACCCGAATACAATTGCATTCAGTGACAAAGCCTCACAAAGCGATATTGATGACAACGATGATGATAAGGAAAATCCTCTGGCCTTCGCCAATAAAGTATGGGAATATCGCCCTGCTCCCGGACAGTTTATCAACACTACCACTTCAGCATATAAGAAAGGCTTTACTTATGATGATATACTAGAAGAAGCAACCCGCAGAATCCAGCAGAAATCACTCCTTACATTGGGAGGATTCGGCGGTTACATTGTTTTAGGATTCCCACAATCCATTCCGAATGTAACAGGAGAATATGACTTCAAGATAAAAGGCAATGCTTACTATAACTCCAAAACCGGAACAGGAGCATTGGGCGGAAGTGCAGAACCGGGAATCGTATTTGTATCTAAAGATGTAAATGGCAATGGAAAGCCTGACGACGAGTGGTATGAATTGAAAGGAAGCGAATACGGGAAAGACACTGAAACACGCGGATACGAGATAACCTATCACCGTCCGAATCCAGCCAACCTAAAAGTTTTTTGGAAAGACAATCAAGGCAACGAAGGATATATCTTCCGCAACAGCTTCCATAACCAGGAATCATATTATCCACTTTGGATAGAAAGTGATGAAATCACATTCCAGGGAACACGTCTAAAAGATAATGCCGTTTTAGAGAACGGATTATGGGTAGGATATTGCTATCCGTGGGGATATGCAGACAACCATCCTAACAGCAAGGAAGGAAGTAATTTCAAGATAGATTGGGCTGTGGATAGTAATGGCAGTCCGGTAGACTTGGATCAAATCGACTTCGTGAAGATTATGACCGCAGTCAATCAGGATGCAGGACAAATGGGTGAAATATCAACCGAAGTTACCACCATTGAGAACTTACATTTCAAGAAATAATCAATAATTAATTAATAACTAAAATCAGAAAAGAACATGAAGAAATTATCTTTATTATTACTGTTATCAGTATTTGTATTTTGTGGCTGTAGCGATGATGACGATACAAAAACATACGTGCTTAGCCTGCCCAATTACGAAACTCATACACTTGATATGGGCGATCAAGAAAATCCGGATGATTCATGGTCTGTTAGTAGCGACTGGGGGACAACTAACTACAAATATAATCTATTAACTGACGCTAGTGGTATCTTTGAATTTGACTGTGTATCTTCAACATACGGTTTCTATTCAGATAGTTTTGCATTTACAAATTGTACAGAAAAAGATTGCCCAGACTTCGCAACTTATGATTATCGCGCTATCACTAAAAAAGGAGTAATCAATAATACATACGTTATCGTGGGAGCTGCCGGATATAAAATTGGAAAGAATTCTGATAAAGAAGCTGCAATCCGTTTCAGAGACCACGACAATTCAAACAAATTGGAATCCTATAGAGTAAAAGGACTATATTTAACAAACTGTGTCTATGCTTACAATAGTATGAAGGAAGGTAGTTCTATATTCGAAGGAAAAGATAAATTTGGAAATACAGATTCTTTCAAAATCATCATCTATAATATGGATAAAACTCAAAGTGTAGAGTGCACTTTAGGTGAAGGAACCCAATTTGTAACTACATGGAAATGGGTAGACCTAACTTCATTAGGCGAAACAGAGGGATTGAAATTCAATATCAAGACCACCAAAGAAGACCAATGGGGTGCAATGACCCCAACCTATTTCTGTCTTGACGGTATCACTATTGAAGACTAAATAACCAACTTGTTTGATTGGTTGAGATTAAACATCAATCGACCGCATAATTTTAAAGGGCCGGATATTCTTTTAAGAAATCCGGCTCTCTTTCTATCTACTCACTACATTTTGATATATTACCAGCCCATAGAGAAGTAAATCCAATAACCCTCACTAACAAAAAGACACTATATATTTGTTAATCACACAAATTTTAGCTACATTCGTTGTTCAAAACTATTAAATCTACGACAATGGAATTACCTTTTGCTGAATCATGGAAAATAAAGATGGTAGAACCCATCCGGAAAAGCACACGCGAAGAACGCGAGCAATGGATTAAAGAAGCACATTATAATGTCTTTCAACTCAAATCAGAACAAGTTTATATCGATCTCATCACCGATTCCGGAACCGGAGCGATGAGCGACCGTCAATGGGCGGGAATGATGCTAGGCGATGAAAGTTACGCCGGAGCAACCTCTTTCTTTAAGTTGAAAGAGATGATTACGAAACTGACAGGATTTGAATATATCATACCTACCCATCAAGGACGTGCCGCAGAAAATGTGCTTTTCTCTTATCTCGTGCATGAAGGAGACATTGTACCCGGCAACTCACATTTTGACACCACCAAAGGACACATCGAAGGACGCCATGCCACCGCATTAGACTGCACTATCGATGCAGCAAAACATACCCAACTGGAAATCCCGTTCAAAGGAAATGTAGACCCTGATAAATTGCAGAAAGCCCTGACAGAATATGCAGAACGAATTCCTTTTATCATCGTAACCATCACCAACAATACAGCCGGAGGACAACCCGTATCCATGCAAAACCTGCATGAAGTACGTGCCATTGCTGACAAATACGGTAAACCCGTACTTTTCGACTCTGCACGCTTTGCCGAAAACGCCTATTTCATCAAGATGCGCGAAGAAGGTTATCAAGACAAAACCATCAAAGAAATCACACGGGAAATGTTCTCTCTAGCCGATGGCATGACAATGAGTGCCAAGAAAGACGGAATCGTCAATATGGGTGGATTTATCGCCACACGACGTGCAGACTGGTATGAAGGTGCAAAAGGTTTCTGCGTACAATACGAAGGCTATCTCACCTATGGAGGAATGAACGGACGGGATATGAACGCTCTTGCCATCGGCTTGGATGAAAACACCGAATTCGACAATCTCGAAACACGTATCAAGCAAGTGGAATACCTGGCAAAGAAACTGGATGAATACGGAATTCCTTACCAACGACCGGCCGGAGGCCACGCCATCTTCATTGATGCACCTAAAGTGCTGACGCACGTTCCCAAAGAAGAATTCCCGGCACAGACGCTGACCATAGAACTTTATTTGGAAGCCGGTATCCGCGGATGTGAGATCGGTTATATCCTCGCCGACCGTGATCCGGTGACTCATGAAAATCGTTTTAACGGTCTTGATTTACTCCGCCTCGCCATTCCCCGCAGAGTATATACAGACAATCATATGAATGTAATAGCCGCCGCTCTCAAAAATGTATATGAACGTAGAGAAAGCATCACTCACGGAGTGCGTATCGCCTGGGAAGCGCCTTTAATGAGACATTTCACAGTTCAATTGGAAAGATTATAAACTTAGAAAAAATAACAAATATCAGTTGAAGAAGTAATAGAAAGGGATCGAAAAGACCAGTGCCAGTATGAACGGGCAATACTTTCTCCATTAACAAGAATAATTGTTTGCATAAAACAAAAGTGTTTCCCAAGTGTTTATATTATAATCGAACTTAATACGTAAAATTATGGCAGAAGATTATAAATTAATAGACAACGAAGAAAAACATCGATATGAATTTCAGATCGATGGCAAAATAGCCGAAATAGACTATATCAAATCAAATAATGGAGAAATATACCTTGTGCATACAGAAGTACCCGCCTCATTAGGCGGCAAGGGAGTAGGATCACAACTTGCAGAAAAAGCACTGACAGACATTGAACGACAAGGTTTACGCCTGGTACCGCTTTGCCCGTTTGTAGCCGGATATATTCACAAACATCCGGAATGGAAGCGCATTGTAATGCGTGGTATTCATATTAAATAAATACAGATATGGAAAAGAAAATAGAATACACCAATGGTGAACTGACCATTATATGGAAACCGGAATTATGCCAGCATGCCGGAATATGTGTAAAGATGCTACCCAATGTCTATCATCCTAAAGAAAGACCCTGGGTGCAAATAGAAAATGCGACAACGGAAGAATTAATTGCACAAATCAGTAAATGTCCGTCAGGAGCATTGAGCTACCGACTTAACAAAAAAGAGAAGTAAACCAACCATAAAAGAACCTGTCTGAAAAGCCGTGAGTTCATAAAATCATGAGGGCGTCCGAATATAAAGTGAACCCCGAAAGTCATACAAAAACTTTCGGGGTTTATTTATTATGTCAAGACATCACACATTACAAAGAAAAGAGAAACAGGTAGAGGCACTTCATTTCCTCCCCCATTCAACTCAATGTCCATGTCAGTACAAAGTCCGGGCAGATACGATAACCGACAGAGTAAAGTTCCTGCTGCTCCGTCGCCAACTCCTGAACCTGAAACGTTCCTTGCTCTTGAGGAATAAAATGCGTCAAACGGAGTTTACGAAGGTCAGCGTCAGCGTTTTCCATCCGCTTAAAAACAGCTTCTTTTGCCGACCAATGCAATAACAGTCCCCAAGTCATATCTCCCTGATAAGGTTCCGTTTGTTCGTCAGAACGGATATACCTATCGGATACCTTGTGAACGCGTTGAGCATATTGCTCAATATCAATGCCTGCCGGAGTGAAAGAAGCAAGCATCACAGCTACATAACCTTTCGTATGAGAAATACTGATGAAAAAAGAATGATCCGTCAGATACGGTTTTCCTTCGGGAGAATAACCGATTTCCTTATCCTCCTGCAACATAGCATACAACAAAACACGAACGGACAACCATTCCATCTTACGGCGTTCGGAGACAAAACGATTCAATTCCTGTTCACAGAAAACTCTGCGCGCATCCGGCAAAAGAGCCAACAGAACCTCCAAAGACTCTTCCATCTTCCAGACAGCCCACTGTATATCATCCGTCTTATGTTGCAGAAATAACGCCATCTTACGTTTGCTTGATTATGCTTTCAAAATTATGATTCCAAGATTATTCCTTCTCTTCCGAGCCTTCCATATCCTTCGGCAGAATTGTAAACTTCACTTTCAGGATACGACGACTATCCATTTCGAGCACTTCAAACTCATAATGGTGATAAGTCACTTTCTCATGCAATGCCGGGAATTCACCTTTAATTTCGAGCAGCATACCCGCCAATGTATCCGCATCTCCCACCACCTTTTCAAACTCGTCTTCGTCTACTTTCGCAATCTTATAGAAATCCGTCAACTGCGTCTTCGCTTCAAATATCCAGGTATGGTCATTCAAGACCACGTATGTACGTTCTTCATCATCATATTCATCATGAATCTCACCCACAATCTCTTCAATAATGTCTTCCATCGTCACCAGTCCGGAAGTTCCTCCAAACTCATCCACAACAATGGCAATATGAATCTTATTCGCCTGGAAGTCACGCAACAGATCATCAATCATCTTTGTTTCCGGCACAAAATAAGCCGGACGGATCAATGACTGCCAACGGAAATTATCCCCCTTGTTGACATGAGGCAGCAAGTCTTTAATATACAATACCCCCTTGATATTATCCCGCGAACCGGAATAGATAGGAATACGCGAATAAGCATTTTCAATGATACATTGCATCACCTCCTTGAAAGAGGTACGGATATCCAGATCGACCATATCCAGACGTGATGTCATCACCTCCTTCACAGTTTCACCGCCGAAACGGATAATACCCTCCAAGATATTATTCTCTTCAGAGAGTTCCGCTTTATCTGTCAGCTCCAATGCGTGCGACAATTCATCGACAGAAATATTGTGGCTCTTCTTTACAAAATGTTTATTCAGAAAAGTGGTTGAACGTACAAGCACAGTAGCTATCGGACGGAACAGTTTTTCCAGGAAGTAAATCCCCGGTGCCGAAAAACGGCAAAAAGCCAAAGTCTTCTGTGCTGAATAGATTTTCGGCATGATTTCACCGAACAACAACAATAGGAAAGTCAGGATGACGGTCAGTATCAAGAACTCTGCCAATGGAGAATGAAAAACAAATACATTCATAAAGAAGAAGTTGCAGAGCATGATAATGGTTACATTCACAAAGTTGTTCGTAATCAATATCGTTGCCAGGAGGCGTTCTGAATCCCCCAACAGGGCACTTATTTTTTCGTCGGAAGGATGATTCTGTTCATCAATATCATTCCGGTCGGAAGGAGTAAGTGAGAAAAAAGCTATTTCGGAAGCCGAAGCAAAGCCGGAAGCAAGCAGGAGTACACCTGCCAATACTATGGCAATAATAGCAGAGATAGAAGGAGTGTTTACGGTAATACCGTTGAAAATGTCAGCCAATTGGCTTAAATAACCATCTGAGTCCAAAGAGTCTATATTTTAATTAAACAAAAGATAATGTGCCAAGAAGCTCGCGAAAACCTATTGGCACACTATCACATTATCTAGAACGGCAAATCATCTGTCGGATTATCTTGTGCGGGTTGTGCCTGCGACTGCTGCGCTTGTTGCGACTGGCCGGCAACCGGTTGTTGCTGTTGCCCCGTAGCCGGTTGTCCAGTAGCAGAAGCTCCCGCACCCGGATTGGCTCCTTTCGGAGACAGCATTTCCATATTATCCACATAAATTTCGGTGATATAGCGCATAGCACCCGACTGGTCGCTATAAGAACGTGTTCTTATCTTTCCTTCCAGATACAGTTTGTCACCTTTGTGCACATACTTATCCACAATCTCCGCCAAACGGTTGGATGCAACGATATTATGCCACTCTGTTCTTTCGGGAATCTGGGTTCCATTAGCCAACGTATATCCACGATCCGTTGTAGCCAACGGGAAAGTTGCTACTGCCGAACCTGTATCGAAGTATTTTACCCGAGGATCTTGTCCTACGTTTCCTATCAATATCACTCTATTTACTGACATATCTGTATCAAGTTTATGATTCTTAAAATTAAATCTGCTGCCAAAATTAAACAGAATAACAATAGGATGCAAGATTTTAAGTATAAAATCAAGTATTAAGTTTTAAGTATTAAGTATTAGGCTGCGCCATAAACTGCATGGGTAATACTCAATACTTATTACTTAATACTTATTCTAATGCTTATTCTAATGCTTGTAGCAAGTCTTGTACTAATTTAGAAACAGCGTATTGCTCCAGTTCGTCCACCCTTATTTTCAGGAAATCACTGAAAGAAGTCAAATTTTCAGACAAGGTCACTTCATATAGATTAGCATAGATAACCCGGTGAGACAATACATGCTTCACCTCCCTGCAAATCGAACGTACCACCGGTACTTCCCCCGGCACAAAGAGTGCACGAAATTCCGGTAAAGTCAAAAAATCTTCTTCCGAAAGAGCCGTCGGAGTTTCTATCAATGGCAGTTCAAACAGATTTTTCCAAATATCATTGCCCGTCCGTTTATTTATAAAGGTATACGCGCCCGCACGTACATAAATATAATTAAAGTAACGGTTCGTTGTCTTTGTTTTGTGTTGCTTCACCGGAAGTTTTGTCACCCAGCCTTTCGAAAGTGCCGAGCAACTGCCTGCCAACGGACAGAACAAACAATCAGGCGACTGCGGAGTGCACTGAATCGCCCCGAAATCCATTATTCCCTGATTATAAACAGCCGGATGCTTCTTATCCAGCATCTCATCCGCCAATGCTGCAAAGAGCTTCTTTCCTTCCGTCGAATCAATCGGAGTATCGATGCCAAAATAGCGCGAAAGTACCCGGTACACATTACCGTCCACTACCGCATAAGGCATACCGTAAGCAAACGAACAGATCGCTGCCGCTGTATACTCCCCCACTCCTTTCAGAGCCAGCACTTCCGGATACGTTTCCGGGAAAACCCCATTCATGCTTTTGGCGGCGGCATGAAGATTGCGGGCACGTGAGTAATATCCCAGTCCTTGCCAGTATTTCATCACTTCATCCTCCTCCGCAGCGGCTAAAGTCCGCACATCGGGAAAACGTTTGATAAAACGAAGAAAATAATCATACCCCTGCGCCACCCGCGTCTGTTGAAGAATGATCTCCGAAATCCAGATCAGATACGGATCGGCAGACTCCCTCCAGGGCAGTTCACGTTTATTCTCTTTATACCACTCTACAATCGTTTTAGTAAACTCGTTCATATCCTCGTTCCTAGTGTATTATCTAACATTTATCTTGCCTATCCTATCCAAAAGGCACACAAAAGTAACTCTTTTGGTTCTAAGAAAACCCTATGCCACTATTTTTTTAGAAAAATGTGCAGAATATATTTTTTTAGGAGCTTAAAAAGCTATATATTTGCAGTCCAAAAAATTAGCAATAACATAGTAATAATATTTTTTTTAAGGAAAAATGACTAAAGCAGATATTGTAAACGAGATTACAAAGAAAACTGGAATTGATAAGCAGACAGTTCTTACAACAGTTGAGGCATTTATGGATGCAGTAAAGGATTCATTGTCTAACGATGAGAACGTATACTTGCGTGGGTTTGGTAGTTTCGTAGTAAAGAAAAGAGCACAAAAGACTGCTCGTAACATTTCTAAAAATACTACGATCATTATTCCGGAGCACAACATTCCGGCTTTCAAACCGGCTAAGACATTTACAATTTCAGTAAAGAAATAATAAACAAGAGTATTAACCCATAAAATGTGAAGCTATGCCAAGCGGAAAAAAGAAAAAAAGACATAAAATGTCTACGCACAAGCGTAAAAAAAGACTAAGAAAGAACAGACATAAAAGCAAAAAATAATTTTTAAGTCTGGATCACACAGAAATAAAGAACAAACTTGCGAAGCTAATGTCTTTCAAGTTTGTTCTTTGTTTAAGTAGCTAACCCAAAATGAACAATTTGTCAAAAAAGTTGTTCATATAAATGAGATTCAATCAATAATAAGGAAACAAAACAGTGACAAGTGAACTAGTAGTTGACGTACAGCCCAAAGAGGTCTCCATCGCCCTTCTCGAAGATAAGAGCCTGGTGGAACTTCAAAGCGAAGGAAGAAATATTTCTTTCTCTGTGGGCAATATGTATTTGGGACGTATCAAGAAATTGATGCCCGGACTGAATGCATGCTTTGTAGACGTCGGTTACGAGAAAGACGCTTTCCTTCATTATCTAGATTTGGGTCCTCAATTTAACTCACTCGAAAAGTTTGTAAAGCAGACTTTAAGCGACAAAAAGAAGCTGACCTCCATCAGCAAAGCAACCCTGCTTCCCGATCTTGACAAGGATGGAACAGTATCCAACACCCTCAAGGTAGGACAAGAAGTAGTGGTGCAAATCGTTAAGGAACCGATCTCCACTAAGGGACCGCGACTGACGTCCGAAATTTCGTTTGCCGGACGCTATCTCGTACTGATCCCTTTTAATGACAAGGTTTCTGTTTCACAAAAAATTAAATCGAGCGAAGAACGCGCCCGCCTGAAACAATTGCTGATGAGCATCAAGCCGAAAAACTTCGGTGTCATCGTCCGCACGGTAGCCGAAGGCAAACGCGTAGCCGAACTCGACGGAGAGCTTAAAGTCCTGGTTAAGCATTGGGAAGATGCGATGGTAAAAGTACAAAAAGCCACCAAGTATCCGACGTTGATTTATGAAGAAACCAGCCGCGCCGTAGGTTTGTTGCGCGACCTCTTCAACCCTTCTTTTGAGAATATTCACGTCAACGACGAGGCTGTGTACAATGAAATTAAAGACTATGTATCACTGATTGCGCCCGACCGGGCTAATATCGTGAAACTGTACAAAGGTCAACTTCCCATTTACGACAATTTCGGTATCACCAAGCAGATTAAATCATCGTTTGGTAAAACAATCTCTTACAAGAGTGGTGCCTATCTGATTATTGAGCACACTGAGGCGCTTCACGTAGTAGACGTGAACAGCGGTAACCGCACCAAGAATGCCAACGGGCAGGAAGGTAACGCACTCGAAGTAAACCTGGGAGCCGCCGACGAGCTGGCCCGCCAATTGCGATTAAGAGATATGGGTGGTATCATTGTCGTGGACTTCATCGATATGAATGAAGCCGAAAACCGTCAGAAGCTTTATGAACGAATGTGTGCCAATATGCAGAAAGACAGGGCACGGCATAATATTCTGCCGCTTAGCAAATTCGGGCTAATGCAGATTACACGCCAACGTGTGCGTCCGGCAATGGACGTCAACACGACCGAAACCTGCCCCACTTGCTTCGGCAAAGGCACTATCAAGTCGTCCATTCTTTTTACGGACACTTTGGAGAGTAAAATTGATTACCTAGTCAATAAACTGAAGGTTAAGAAATTCTCGTTACACGTCCATCCGTATGTTGCCGCTTATATCAATCAGGGACTCGTTTCCCTGAAACGGAAGTGGCAAATGAAATACGGATTCGGTATCAAGATTATTCCAAGTCAAAAACTCGCATTTCTGCAATATGTGTTCTATGATACACATGGAGAGGAAATCGATATGAAGGAAGAAATCGAAATCAAATAAACAGAAAAGGCGGCCCGGTCAAAACGAGCCGCCTTTTTGTTTTATCTATTTTTCTTCAACTATCCATTTTTCAATATTACGGGTTTCCGCACTGAAATTTACTCCTATTTTAAAGAGTTTCCGTTCATCCATCTCGAAAGGAAGAGCGTAATGCTTGTCATTTATCTGCTGCAATGCTTCTTCTGCCGTACCGTTCAGTTTAAATTCCATGATATAGATGAATTTGTCTGTCTGCAAGACAAGGTCGATGCGTCCTTCGCTTGTATGATATTCCACTTTGGCATAGAAGCCGACCAGTTTAAAAACGATGAAAAGCACGTTCTCGTAATGCAATTCCTGATCGCGAATCACTTCGTAGGTGGTATCTGCAAAGAAGCTTTGCAAGCGACGGAAGAAAGAACTGTAATCGCCGGAACGTACTTCACGAACAAATTTCTGAATTTCAAACGGAGATTCTACCTTATTTACATTCGCATAATAAGGAAGCAGGAAACGGACAAATCCTTCTTCTACTTCACGATTCGGGAAACCTAACCGATACATTCCAAATTCTTCATCATACCCTTTAATGGTGAGGTAGCCACTCTGATAAATCACCGGAATGGGATTAGTAGATTCAGAGTCTATGCTATTCAATACTTGGGCGTCGGTTTCTTCATGCGTCATCCGCTCCAAGTCATAATGATGTTTTTGCAGCAATTTCACCAGATAGGTCGGTGTGCCCGTTTCAAACCAATAGCTGCCGAAATCCTTACGTTTGAAAGCATTAAGCAAACTGAACGGATTGTACATACCAATAGAATTGTGCGTAAAATGGTAACCGTCATAGCACTCTCTCAACTCTTCACAAAGTTTATCATACGTTATTCCGCGCGCAGCAGCAAATTCATGAAGCTCTGTTTCCAAATTGTTGTGGATTTCACGCTCGCTAATGCCACAGATTTCGACATACTCATTCCACATGGATATATCATCCAAGTTGTTCAAGTCACTAAACACACTGACTTTGCCAAACTTTGTCACACCGGTAAGGAATGCAAACTTGATGCAACCGTCCATTGTTTTAAGCGCTCCATAAAAAGGCTTTAATGTATTCCGAAATTGCTTTTGCAATTCTTCATTACCGATGGCTTGCAACATGGGTTTGTCATATTCATCGACAAGAATAACCACACGTTGCCCCGCCAACTTACAAGCGCGCTCTATGATACCGGCAAAACGCAAGGAAAACGAACGTTCGGACGGCTCGGCACCATATAGTTTTTCCCATGCTGTCAGCGATTTATCAAGTATATTATCCAGACTTTCGGATGTATCATATTTCTCGATATTAAGATCCAGATGCAGTATAGGATATTTGATCCAGTCCTTTTCCAGTTTTTCCACAGCCAGCCCTTCAAACAGTTCTTTCTTTCCTTGAAAATAGGCCTCTAAGGTGGAGACGAGCAGACTCTTTCCGAAACGGCGCGGACGACTCAAGAAGTAATAACTTCCGGTCTTTACCATTTGATACATCAGTGCTGTCTTATCAATATAGAAATAACCGTCATTACGAATTTTTTCGAAATTCTGAATACCGATCGGATAAATTTTATGGCTCATATTCTCTTCTTTTATTAATCAATGCCTTTCTTGCAAAGATATATATTTTTAATAGAAATCTTTGTCATGGCAGGTTAAAAGATTCTTTTCAATCATTCATTCTGCACATTTCCCCGGAAACTTAGGGACGATAAAATAAGGGGATAATGACTGCACAAAATTACGAAAAGCCCGGACTTTCGCAAGCTCGGGCTTTCTGTATCTTGAGGACGTCTCCTTTACCTATAGGGAAATGGGCGACTAGCAATTGATTCTAGTACAACAAAAAAAGACGTCCCAAGAGTAAAGATAAAAGGGATGCCAGTAGGAAATGTGGGGAGGCATCCCTTTTCTAATAGAAGAACAAAGATGGAAGGATGGACTTTCACAAGCTGTGTCTCTTCGCTTTGTCACTTCTCAACATATAATCTTCACACTTCGGTGAAGAAGGGTTTCATATTTATGGAGAGAACGCACTTCAACAAGCACGGGCTCTCCTATTATGTTATATCATTCTAGAGATAGCTCCCACCTCTGCCAGAGGCAAATATAGAGGAGCTATCTAATAGAACATTAAAGGATTTCAAATTAATCCGCAAAGAGAGCAGTAGGGAATGTTACTGTCTTCACCACAGGTGCAGGAGATGTTGCGCTCCAGCTGATTGAAGGAGTAATAGTAACTGTCACTACCAAATCTTTCACAAGACCCTTCAAGGCCTTACCAGCATCTGTTAATATCAATTTCTGTCCAGTAGAATCAAACTTGAAGTTAGTTTTGTCACTTCGTTCTACCTTAATAGAATATCCATAAAGAGCAAGAACAGCGTCAGCGGTAGTCAAAGTACCAGTGTCATAAGTGTTATTATCTGCAGTCGGCCACATTGCCTTGCCTTTTCTGTCTTTCCATACAATGTCACCTAATACATCAATCTCTGAATCTATGGTTTCAGCTGTATACGCTGTTGTGATACCTTTTTTAGCGTCCGTTGCACCAAATTCCGATTTAAGCAATTCTGATAATGAGATGAATTGAATCTTTTGGTTAGCAATTGAAGCAGGTTCAGTAGCATCGTTAGGCTGACAATTTACATCTACAGAGAATGCCATATTGTCTTTAGCGTGAGCCATGTCTACTGTGAACTTATCGTTAGCTACACTTCCTACATGATCGTCACCATTCTTGTCAACATCATACGTAATGCTGTTGTATATACCTGAAGTAACTCCGCCAGTAATAGCGTTCCATGTAGTAAAGATTGAGCCCATTTCTCTTTCGAGACTGATGCTCTGAATCTTATCAGCATTCTTAGTTTCATTAATCAGAAGAGACACCTTGCCATCTTCAGTCCACATACCTGAAGTTTTTGTAAATACAGGCGTCTTATAATCAACAGTTACCGGTAATTTGAATACAATTTGCTTCGTTGCGTCAACGTCAACTGTCAATACGGCTTCCATAGTACCCTTGTATGCAGCGGTTACTGTCAGTTTCAGGTTATCATATTTAGTATCACCAGAAGCAATACCACTAAACTTCACTTTATCTCCATCGTTAGCCGTGGCAGTTGAGCTAGCAAGTTTAGCAGTAGTAATAGCGTCTTTGATTGCCTTAATATTAGCTGCTGACACAGCAATGTCGGATTTTTCTGATTTATTCCAAACTACCGTCTGTGCTGCCAAAGATTTTGTTTCTATTTGCTTGAAGGTGACAGTCAGTTTAGCCGGAGCAGAGGAGCCACCGACGCTAGAATAATCAATGCCCTCATGAGTTTCTCCATCAAAAGGAATACCATTTGTAGTTATATAGCAGACTTCAACCTTTGCTTCTTGCCCTTTGGTAGAAGTGATGGTTTGTTTGCCGGCTTCGTTCGTCCCCAATGTTACACCTTCAGGAGCATCGGCTGCCAACTTATAATAATATGCATAGACTGTACTCAAATCCATAGGAGTGGTGGTAGCTGCAGCTGCCAAGTCATCCAAAACCTGTACCTCACCAACTTTTGCGGACACTGCTGCATCTACCAGTTTAGTAGCACTTGTAACTGCTTCCGGTTTGATTTTAACATCATAAGCAGAGATTATTTCATTGTTCCATGCGTCTTTTGTACAGAATGCGTATGCTTCATCTGCAGGAAGGGCAGTTTCCAAATTCAAGCCATCTTTTAGTGTAACAGTAAGGTCGTAAACACCACGATTCACTTTGGCTTCGGTAGCACGTGTCAATGGTTTTGCAGTTTTATTTTGTTCAATCTTAGAGATAACAAAATTAGCTTCATTTTGAGAATTCATCAAATAGATTTGATATTTGCTATCAGTAAAGTCAGGACCTACTGGATTAATCAACGCATTCAACACGCCGGAATTAGTTATTAACAGGTCATTTTTCTTAAATTCTTTTTTCTCATCCTCCATACCAAAAGTGAAATCAGCTTTGCATTGAGCATAACTTAATTTAAGTTCCTTTGTTCCGCCTGCAGTGATTTTACCATTCTCAATAGTCACTCCTTCAAGGCTACTAATCAAAGCTGCAGTAGGCAGAATAGTTGTTAATTCTGTTCCAGTAGTTTTATCTTTTACATGTAGAGTAAAGCTAGGTAATCCCTCATTCTGTACAGCATAAACAGTGGCTGACGAATAATCACCTTTCACCCATTTATCTGTAGCGTCATCATAGAAATACCAATAATCTTTTTCAAATTCACCTGTTCCATCACCAATAAAAGGAGATTTTCCGGCAGGACCAGCAGGACCTTCGGGACCAACAGGACCGATAGGACCTTCGGGGCCAACAGGACCGACAGGACCTTCGGGACCAACAGGACCAACAGAACCTTCGGGGCCAACAGGACCAACAGGACCTTCGGGGCCAACAGGACCGACAGGACCAGTAGCACCGGTCTCACCCTTTTCACCTCGTGCCGGTTTCCCAGTATCAACACCGTCTATAAACCAGTTTCCATTTTCTCCAATTTCAACGACAGATCCATCTTTACCATTCACAATAGAATATTTATTTCCATTGTTGAAAGTAATTTCAAATCCACCAGTGATACTTTTAATGTCTGTTACCCAATTACCTGCATTCACTTTTGCTTGCAGTTCAGCAAGACCTGCCGCATTGGCATCAATCTGCGTTTGCAGATTGTCGATGTCATCATCATAGTCTTTACAGCCTACATAAGTGACAGTAGCAAGCGTCAATGCCCCGAAAAGCATTACCCTAACAAAATTTTTCTTCATAACTACTTAAAAATTACATTAATAATATA